>NZ_JAPFHB010000012.1:0-101028 GCF_059803555.1 Chryseobacterium sp. TB1-D10
GATTTGATGCTTTTTCTGTAAATACTCTTTCAATTCGGAAGCTACATAACAGGAACCATTATCAGATAAAAGTTTAGTGTATGTCTTCAAAAGAAAATGGACTTTCTCTTAGGGAGTATTTGTTAGTTTAAAGTTATAATAAAAAGTTGATTTCCGTAAAATTTTTCTGAGCTTTGAGGGCTCAAAAATTTTCCAGAACAACTTTTTCTCAGCGTTTTACTTTTTCTTTAAAGTAATTCCGTTTTCTGAGCTGCATTGTTTTCTCTTTTATTTTCCTGCGTTCCCGGAGTATTTCATCGCTTCTTCCAAAATACACATCTGCAGGAGTTAGATTTTGCAGAGACTCATGATACCGTTCATTATTATACCGGTTTACAAATTCCTCCAGTGCTTTTTCCAATTCTTCAGGGCTGTAATAAAAATGAAGTTTTACCACATTTTTCATCGTTCTGTGGTAACGTTCGATCTTTCCCTGGGTCTGCGGATGAGCGGGTTTTCCATGAAGCTGATTGATTTGATGCTTTTTCTGTAAATACTCTTTCAATTCGGAAGCTACATAACAGGAACCATTATCAGATAAAAGTTTAGGAACCTGTCCTTTTTTAAGACATGCCTTTATTACAGCTGAATCTACCGTTCTTTTCACATCATTCACTTTCATATTTCTACAGAGTTCGTGGTGGACAATATAACGGCTGTAATCATCGAGAACAGTACTTAAGTAGTACCAGCCCCAACCGATAATCTTAAAATAAGTGAAATCTGTCTGCCACATCTCATGTACAAAATTGGTTTTATCTTTGAATTCATTGGCAGCTGAGAGCAGGATATGAGAGGGAGCAGTAATCAGACCCCGCTTTTTCAAAATTCTGTACACACTTGATTCTGAAATAAAAATACCCTGCTCATCAGTGATTTTGTAAGCCAGTTCCCGACTGGAAAGTCCCGGATGCTCCAATGCGATCTCTACTACAAGGTTTTTCTCTTCCTCGGGAATGCTGTTCCATTGTTTTCTGTTAAAAGAAGGGGAAGAAAAAAATCCTTCATATCCTTTTTTCAGATACAGATTGTACCAGTTGTAAAAGGTGCTCTTATGGATGCCGAGTTCCCTCAAAGTCTTATTGACTCCTATTTCACTGCGGGTAACGAGTTCTATGACCTCTAATTTTTCACCGGCGGATAACCTCATATATTTTCTGTATTTTGGGGTTAATCCAGCATGTCCAAGCTTTTTTTTACAATATCATACCGTAAAACGAGATCAGCAACCATTTCCTTGAGCTTCTTGTTTTCTTCACGAAGCTGGCTGACTTCATCAGAAGTAGCCTCACGAACCACGTCTCCGGAAAGACGTTTCTTACCGGCCTCAAGAAATTCTTTGTTCCATTTGTAGAAGGTGGACTCCTGAATGCCATGCTTACGGCAGAGCTCTGCTACAGAAGTTTCTGCACGAAGAGCTTCCATGACAATGAGAATCTTTTGCTCGGCTGTAAAAATTCTTCTGGTTTTTCTCCTGATCTCTTTAATGTAAGTTTCAGGAGTAGGTTTTTTCCTGGTGTTCATAATATCAAATTTAAAAATTAATCTCTTATGAAACACTCCCTAAGTTTAAGCCTAAATCAGTACACTTTTTGCTGACGTTTTACAGTGAAGAATATAATGAGTCTCAACAAAAAACTATAATCATTATTGACGGGTTAGACCATGTTCCGAGAGAATATAAATCAGCTTCAACCAGTTTTCTTAGAGAACTTCCATTACCTGCAACATTACCAAGTGGTGTTATTATTATTTTAGGTAGTCAGTCTTACGATTTAAGCGACATTCCACAAGAAGTTAAAAGTGAACACCAGAATTCCGAAAGAACTATAAAAATTGATTCTTTAAGAAAAGAAGACGTTTATAATTATATAGATAACGTAGATTTCATTGCCGAAGTAACTCTTGGTATAAAATCAAAAATATATGAAAAGTCGCAAGGGCATCCCTTATATTTATCATATTTGGTGGAAAAATTATCAGGAATAGAGAGCTTAGAGGAAGCGATTGACTCCCTTCCAACAATTGAAGGAGACATAGATAACTATTATAAAAAGATTTGGGAACCGATTAATCAAGACGAAAACTTAGTTAGTTTTTTAGGCTTGATTGCTAGAATAAAAGGCTTAATAAATATCGATTTTTTACAAGAATGGTCTTTTGAAAGGGCAACACACAAATCATTTAATGAGAAAGCAAAAATTTTATTTAATGAAGAGAATAAAGCATTGTCTTTTTTTCATAATTCATTCAAGCAATTTTTGTTAACCCAAACAGCCATAAATTATTTAAATAACGATTTTGATTTCATTTTGCATCGTAACTATCACAAACAGTTAGCGGAATATTATGAGAAATCTACTATCGAGCAAAGATGGAATCAGAACTATCATTTGTTCGAATCTGAAGATTTTGACACATTTTTAACTGTAGCAACTCCAGAAAATTTCACTAATCAGCTATTAAATTTTAGACCTGCGGACGAAATTAAAAAAGATATAAATTTAGGTATTGAAATTAGTAGAAAGCAAAATAGTTTAATTTTTCTTCTAAAATATTTGTTTTGTTCCGCTGAGATTGAAAGAAGGTTATTTAATATTAATCCTGCATCTCTTACAGAAGAACTTTTACAAATAAATAAATTTAGTGAAGCTGTAGGATACTTAAGATCAGGAAATGTACTGCATTGTTCAGAATCTTATGCCTTAAAAGCCTCTAGGATTTTTTTTAATTCTGGATACAAATCAGAAGCTGAGTTATTTTACAATTTAGCTTATCCTGAAATCATTACTAATCAGAAGATATTAATTGAGAATTCACATAATTACAGGGAGACAAAAGATTCCTTGAAAGAATGGGCAGCGACTGCTGCATATTTTGAATTGATAGACAACATTTTATTAGTTATTAATAGTATTAAATTTTCTAATGACTCTGAGAATAATAGATTTGAAGAAAAAGAATCAGATTTACGTATTCAAATATTAGAAAGTCTGGGTTATAGTATTATTCAGCAGAATAAATGGGATGATTTCGCCAAAATTTTATATAACATCAATACTAAGACAAAAAAAGGTAAAAATGCAATATTTCATCTTTTCCAAAATGCAATTGAAGAATGTATAGATACAAATGATAATAATCGAGCAATTGAATTTATATCTTCTTTAAAAGGATATTTTACAATAGAGAATACGTCACCAATTGGAAGAATATTTATTGCCGATTTAATTTTCAAAGTCACTCAGGATACCACTGAAGTTTGGGAGTGGATTGAGAATATTAAACACCCTTCAAAAGCCGCAACAAAAGAAATAGATTTGGGATATAGTGATTCTTTGGATCCATTTATTCCATTAATAAAGTTTAATAAATTACTTAATCTTTGCAATAAAGGACTACCTATTACTGCTGCTATCCCTTCTGCTGCTTCTGGAAGTGATGAAGAAGTATTAGTTGAGTTTGAAAGAATGTTATGTTTAATTTCTCAGGTACTAAGTGAGGGAATAATGGGAAGTTTCTCGGGAGAAATTACTCAAAGGATGATTCCGGTTGTCAAATTTTATTATAAAGAAATTTCTCCGCGCAATAGTTATTGGTATAAAATACAACAGTGCAAGGAGGAATATTTTAATCTCCTAATTTACGCTGTATCATTGACCGGAAAAGAAAATATAAATAAAATAGCTCATCTGCTTTCTTTAGAATTTGATAGCAATAAAAAATACTGGAATAGTAAAACTCAACGACATATAGTTACATCTCTTATTGAAGAAGACTATTCAAAAGATATTTGTGTAGAACGATTGCAAATAATTGAAAGTTTCATGTTGGATAATCATGATATTGATGGGCGTGTAAGAGAATGTATTGATCAGGCAAACATTTACTTTCAAATTAATGAGATTAATGAAAGTGAAAAATGGTTAAAACAAGCAATACAAGAGTCAATAGGAATAGGCTATCGTAAAGACTATCAGTTTAATACATGGATAAGGTGGTTGCGAGAAATAAATAAAGTAAATCCCACGGGTGCTTCTGACAGAATTGTATGGTTCTTATCACACCTTAATCATATTAAAGAGACTACAGAGGGAAGAGCATATTGGGATGCTTCAGAAGATTTACTAGAGGTAGGTTTTGAAAACAATTTAAATGATGGAGTGCAACAGTCTAATTGGCAAATAAAAAATGGGCTTATAGACTTTAATGAGGCTTTGGCCCTTTTTATAAAGTATTTTACTAAACAGATAAATACGGAACAAAACTATAATAATGCTATTAACCTATACTGTGATTTGTATTTACTCTTATCAGAGTCTACTAGTATAAAAGTACTTAAAGAAATTCTTAAAAAGGGATATGAAATATGTGGTGAAAATTTTTTCAAAAACCAGCTTCCATATATTTTAAACAGTATAAATATAAATTCATTTGAGGCAGACAGGGTATATCTTTTAAAAGAGGTAGACAATTTTTTTGTAACCCAAGATTTAAATACGATAGATTATTTTCCAGACTTTATTCTTCCAAAAGATGATAAAAATAATGATTCATCCTCAAATGAATTAGTTCTAAAACCAGATTATAAAAGATTATCTGAAAATCAAGTTCTTGAACAAATAAAGAGTTATGATGATTTTAAAGAAATGTTACAAAATGAGGATAAGGGTAACTCATATTTTAACTGGTCAAAAGTCATAGATAAATTAGAACCTATAATATCTCTTGATAATATCAAAGATATTAACAGCTTTGCAAAAATCACAAAAAGAGAATCAATATTTTATTCGAAAATGAGTGGAATAGCTTTGAATAAAGGAGATTCTGATTTAGCAAAAGATTTGGCTGAGAAAAGTATTGAATTGTCGAGCGAATCGGGATGGGTAAAACATTACGATGGAGGCTCAAGAATAGAAGCATTTAATGCTCTAAAAAAAGTTGATTCCTCAAAAGCGACAAAAAAGGCTTTTGAAGTTTTCTCATACAATGTAATTGAGACAGGCTATCCTAGTTCATATTTTTATGATTTAAGAGACATAATGGGATTATTAACAGAAAGCTTTCCAGAAGTAGAAATCTGGAATGAAGTTTTTGAATATCTCCAAAGACTAATGTCTAATAGTAAGCCTTTAGCAGATTTACCTTTACTAGAATCACTAGATACCCCGTCTGAAAAGGTATATATTGACTATTTGGTTGAGCTTTTAAAATCCCCTGTTAACATAGTAAGAGAAAAAGCAATAATACTATTTGCAAAGTGTATTGACGCTAATAATACGTATGCAAGCAATTATCTTATAGAGAGAAAGCTTAATGATTACTCTATTATTGAAATTGTAGTTTTTTTATTTCATCTCAGCCCAGAAAAGACGGTTGAGTTTGTTCCAATACTCGAAGAATATGCAATATCTAAAGATTTTGAGATTAGGAATGATGCTATTGAAATCCTTGAATTTTTTGGAAAAGATATTCCGCAGAGTAAATTTAATGCACTACCTGCTATTTACTCCTTAGAAATTCCAGAAATAAAATCGCTAAAATTGGGAAGAAAAAATGATTCATATATTCCCATATTAGATGTTAATAATCCTAATGATTTAATAAGTCCATTTGGTAATATAATTAACTATATATCAATAATTTCAGAAGTAGATAAGTCTATTTTACTGATAAGGACACAATCTTTGATGAAAGAGTTAGGCAATGAGAATGAATGGACTGTTGAGTTTGAAAAAGAAATAAGAGGTCACCTAGAAGAAATTAACTTAAAATATTCATTTCATAGACCCCGAGTTATCACGGCATTAAGGGCAATTATGCAATTAGCCACTGAATTGATTGACTCTCAAACATGTTACAATGAGGAACTTAGAGATGTGCTAATCTCTAAAGATAAAAGTGTTCCATTTTTTCACACAATAAAAAAGCCAAGCTTCATTCCAAAAATAGAAAAAGAGAAGTTTGTAAGAAAAGATTGGATTGATAAAATTGATGATAATGTAAGATTGCAGGAAAATTCTCTTATTAATTATGATAATGGTTTTAAAATTATAGGAGAATATAATGTTATTAAAAATTTAGATTGGGGAAGTCCATCTGAAGAGTTTTCATCACAAGTTACGGTCTCAGATAGTATAGACGATTCTGAACCTTATATCTTTGGTTCAGTTTTTCATGAGCTTAGTGATAATTACCACAATTTAAATGGAGGCGGTCATTTTATAATTGTTCATAGAGACCATAGATTTAGTCAGTTTGATATAAAATCAAGATGGATAGCAATAAATCCTGTTCTAGCAAGACACCTTGATTGGATTCCAGAGCCTACAAAATTATTTGCATGGAGAAATGAATCAGGAGAATTGATGGTTGAGTCTATTTATTGGGCAAGTGGTAATATGAATATGACTCCTAGGAAAGATGGGGAAATTGGAGAAGGGTGGTTTGTTATTGCTTCTGATAAGGCTATAGTAGAAATTCAAACCTTTGAAGAAAAACTGTTTTTTCAAAAAAAGTTGGTTAAATCAATATATGAAGATAATAAGTTGATTGATAATAGTATGATTGTGACTTTAGAGATATGAAATTAAAAACCTTCAAAGATAATTTTAATAAAAATTTTTCTAAAGTCTTTGAAAGTCTGTATTTTAGACATGTTAATGATGAAAAGTGGGCTTGTTTCTTTGTGAAAATAAAAAATATATTTGCACCAGTAAAAACGACGCTCTAAATTGTTTAGAAAAGTGACCTTTTTTCGGTGACCTGCTAAATAAGAGAACAATATAACGCTTATAGAAAGTGCTTTTTTGAAAAAATAACAAGTCCCATCCGAACATAATGCCTAATACTTTTTAAAGATTTTCTATTTATCTTTTACTCAATTCTAATTACATTGATTGACTTTGAACTTCTTGTGGTTAGCATTTTCTTTAATATTTTCATATCGTTGCATATTGTAGTTTACATGAATTCTAATTATACTGAATTGATATCAATAATTTTTTTTCCGCTTTCTAAATGTTCTGGTATGATTTTAATAGAAAAACCTTTAAATAAAAGTATTTAAAGGTTTTTCTATTAATAGTAAGCAAATTAAGATTGAAAATAATAATGTATTATAAAATGTTGCAAACTCTCTAAAAAGCTTGGATGAATTTTTTGAAATACCTTCTGTTTACAAAATTTATATGTATCAAGGGTTAGTACGTTATTTCTTTGTCAGTTTTTTTTTCTTCTATTTTAGAATTTTTAAAGAACCTAAAACTTTAAATTTTGTATAGTTCATCGAAAATAATCTTTTTTATCCCAAAGTCATCTAGCTTGGAATCTTTTTATTCCAGACTAACTTTAATTAGACTTCCAGCTATCTATACAACTCTTTTTTACACAATTATTGCCGATTTTTACTGAGTATTAAATCGGAACTTTTATCTATTATTTTTAAGTCAGTATCTTATTTTAGGTGACAAAAAATAGATAATTCTCCTTCTAATTGATCTTTTCTATAGTGCCTACAAGTAAAAAAAAGAAAAATTCCATTATTGATAGTTCATATAAATTTGAGCCAGGGTCGATGATGAATTTTCAAGAAATTAAATTAGATGTAGCAATAAGAATACTCAAAAATTCAGGTTTAAATGTTTCAGAGGAAGAGGCTTCTGAAATTTTAGCACTAGCACATACGTTCGCTAAAATTACCATCAAAGATTTTATTTTAAATCAAGATTGATTCATATCTTATTGCTTCAAATGCATTATAAAAATTTATAAAATTGCTAATTAATGTATTTGCCAGCAAGTCTTATAATGAACTTCAACTTTCATCTAATTAATCTCTATATTTCAATCTGATATGAAGTAACCCGAAATGGAATTATATATAGTAGATAATGTTTTATGGGATAATAAATGATGAGAGTTTTGCAAGTTTATCCAAATCTTCTACAAAAGTGTTCGAAAATTGCACCTCTGCGGTCACAATAACAGTGAAAAGTAAAAAAACGCTAATATAATCTATTGGCGTTTTTTTTTATCATAAATTTTTTCTAATTTTTCCCTCTTGATTTTGTGAAGTTTTGTAATATCTCAAGGCTTTCATGATGTATTTCTCGTTCCAAAGTTTCAAAATTTGTAATGTCCCAAAGCCCGCTGTGATGCCAAATGTGTGGAAAATCCCAATCCGGACGGTCAATGATAGGGTAGATGCAGCAGCCGTACAAAGGCAAGCCACTTTCCAAAATAGAAAAACATTCATCTTTAATCATTGCTAACCATTTGGATCTGTCTTCTCCGGGATGGCTTGTCTCAGAGATTACAATTGGTCTTCCGTAATTGATGAAAACTTCTTCAATCAGTGAATGCAAACTCCGCCACAATGGATTTGAGGGCGATTCGTTCCAAGGAATAAATTGGTGATCCGGAAACGTCCATTGATTGTTATAATAAAAATTGACGCCGATGATGTCCAGATATTCCGGTTTTCCTCTGAGCTCGGGGCACATTTTTCCGCTCAGAATTTCCAGAACCTGATATTGCTCATTATGTTTTTCCGTAGCGTGCAGAACTGAATTCTGATCTTGCGGATTGGAAGAAATGATATTGATCAGCGGTTCAGTTGTCATAATCTTAATCGTTGGGTCTACTTCTTTCATCATTTCAATACCTTCAATGTAAGCTTTCATCAGCATATATTTTACTTCCCAACCCTGGTTCACACAATACGGACTTGTGCCTTTCGCATCGCCGCCAAGCCAGGACAGAAAACTAACTTCGTTGATTGGTGTGACGATTAATTCTCCATCGGGAACCAGACTTCTGTATTTCACAACAAAAGTTCTGCACAATTGTGAGAACCGTCGCGCAAACATCGGATGCAAAGGCGTCAGATCATCAGGAAAACCAAAATGGCAAATATCCCAAATAACCTGGATGCTGTTGTTTTCTGCATTAATAATAATCTCCTCAACCTGTGTCCAATCGTAAACGAAAGGTGTTTTTTCTACAAAACTCCAACGGATTCCTTCCCGTACGGTTTTGATTCCGATTTCTGTTAATCTCTGATAATCTTCATTAATAAAACGATCGTGACCAGTCAACTTTATCAGATCAACTCGTACTCCGAATGCGTTCTGCTGGTCTGCGCATTCGAAACCCGCCATCAGAAAAGATTGAAAAGGATTTTTGAAATTAAGGTAATTACTGTTGTACTGCATTTTCTTCTTTGATGATCTTTCGGAACAACGCCAGAGATTGCGCTACAACCTGATCCATATTGTAATATTTGTAAGTTCCCAATCGCCCTGTGAAAAAGACATCCGGTGTTTCATCAGCCAATTTTTTGTATTGGTTGTAAACGTCCTGATTTTCCTTCCTCGGAATCGGGTAATAAGGATCGCCTTCCGCAGTCGGATATTCGTAAACGATGGCAGTTTTGTGGTGTTTTTGTCCTGTCAAATGCTTGAATTCTGTAATTCTCGTATAAAGATTTGAAGTAGGATAATTGATGGTTCCGGTTTCCTGATAATTTTCCTGATCCAAAGTTTCAAATTTAAAATCAATCGACCTGTAAGGCAACTTTCCAAATTGATAATCAAAATAGCCGTCAATCGGACCTGTGTAAATCAGTTTTTGGTGCGGAATTATATCAACAATATCTTTGTAATTCGTATTCAGCATTACGTGAATATTCTCATGGGAAAGCATTGCTTGAAACATTTCTGTGTAGCCGTTTTTCGGCATCGCCTGTAATGAATCTGTGAAATACCGGTCGTCTGCGTTGGTTCTCGTCGGAACTCGGGCAGTCACAGAAGCATCCAATTCCGACGGATCCAGATCCCATTGTTTTTTGGTATAACCTCGGAAAAATTTCTCGTAAAGTTCTTTCCCTACAACATTCAGAACGACATCTTCCGAAGTCAAAACTGGTTTTCTAAGTTCAGCTTTTGATGCTAAAAAATTCACGACTTCATCCGAAGTTAGATTCTTTCCGTAAAGCTTATTAATCGTAGTAAGATTGATTGGAATCGGAACCAATTGTCCATCCACGCTTCCCAAAACACGGTGTTCGTAAGGACGCCATTCTGTGAATTTGCTTAAGTATTTAAAAACTTCTTCGGAATTTGTGTGGAAAATATGCGGACCGTATTTGTGAATTAAGATACCTTCTTTGTTGTAATAGTCATAAGCATTTCCTGCGATGTGATTTCGTTTGTCAACAATCAGAACCTTTTTTCCTTCATTAGCCAACCTTTCTGCCAAAACCGAACCGGCAAAACCGCAACCGATAATTAAAAAATCATACATAGATTCCGTTGGTTTTTTTGACGTTATTAATCAATTCATTCATCTTTTCGAAGGTGTTGTCCCAGGATTCATCAGCCAAATATTCATCAACTTTTTTCAGCCATTCATTTCGAGATGTTTTGCTGAGTTCTTCTTCGCCATATTTAATAAAGGTTTCTGCATCTTTTGCGATGTAAACCAGATTTTCTTCCCCATAGGGTTTTACAACATCTTTGATGGGTGTAGAAATCACCGGAAGTCCGGCCGCCAGATATTCCGGGGTTTTTGTAGGGCTTATAAATTCTGTAGACTCATTGATGGCAAACATCACCATTGCAATGTCCCAATGACTAATATAGTCTGGAAGCTCTGCATACTTTTTCGAACCGAGATAATGAATATTTTCTGCCCTTGGAAGATCATTAATATCAATTTTTACCACCGGACCAATGATAACAAATTGCCAATCCGGTTTCTGTGCAGAAACTTCTCTTAATAATTCGATATCAAATCTTTCATCAATCACACCAAAAAAGCCAAATCTTGGATTCGGAATGTGTTTTTGATCTTCGGCATCTTTTTCATTGAGACGTGCTTTATGAAAATGCTCTTTATCTATGCTGCTTGGAAACGGATGAATATTGTGATGGCGATTTTTTTTTGCCTGATAAAGTGTATGTCCGCCAGTGAAAACCACATCAGCTTTTTTGAACAATTCACTTTCCAATTCCAACAACTGTGGTGGCGCAAATCTGAACGCAGAAAGCTCATCCATAGAATCATAAATGGTAATCTGAGGATTGAGATTTGATGTATATTCCAGAGCCATTGGCGTATAATACCAACAGGAATAAATTTTTATGTTTTGATCTTCTAAAACATGATTGATCAGTTTTTCTAATCTTTGGTTCCTGTGTTCTCCATCATTGTCATTGATGAAAATTTTAATAATTGAGACACTATCTTGTAAATCGATTTCGTAAAAATCTGAAATACCATTGCGAGGTTCTTCAAAATAAAAAACCCGGTTTTGTTTGGCAAATCTGGTTAATAGGTGTTGTGGACGCTGGTAAACGAAATCCCAATGTAAATGACTGAAACATAAAATATTTTGCATAGATAAAAATGTATTATCACAAATTAAAAATGGAAATTTTTTCCAAGCCCAAGTAATAGAAATATGATTTAATTGGAATTAAAGAGCAATTTGTGATTTGTAAAACTATATCAAAAAGTACCCATTTTATATGATTGTAGTCATAACAAAAGCGGAATGTTAAACGTATTTTATAAGCATTCTTATATTTTATCAGCACGATTTCTAAATATTATTACTGTATGTTATGATTCAAATCATAAACTATTTTCTCGCTTCACAACTACCTTTGATAACTACCATATCAGAAATTTTTATCATTAATAAAGATTCATCAATCAAAATAAACTTATGAAAAATAACAAAAAAAATGAAAAGCTGGAGCAGCTAAATGATCACAAAACCAATAATCAGGATCAGGCACTCACAACCAATCAAGGTTTGAAGGTAAACAACAATCAGGATTCTTTGAAATCTGGAGAAAGAGGACCTAGTCTGCTGGAAGATTTCATCCTAAGAGAGAAGATTACCCATTTTGACCACGAGAGAATTCCGGAAAGAATCGTTCACGCAAGAGGATCGGGTGCACATGGTACTTTTAAAGTCAATAAAAGCTTAGCAAAATATACCAAAGCAAAATTCCTGGCTGAGGAAGGCAGAGAAACGCCTGTGTTTGTAAGATTTTCCACAGTTGCAGGCAGTGCAGGTAGCACAGATCTGGCGAGAGATGTAAGAGGGTTTGCCATCAAATTTTATACAGAAGAAGGCAATTATGATTTGGTAGGGAATAATATTCCTGTGTTTTTCATTCAGGATGCGATGAAATTTCCTGATCTTGTGCACGCAGTAAAACCTGAACCGGACAATGCCATTCCTCAGGCAGCTTCTGCTCATGATACATTCTGGGATTTTATCTCACTAATGCCGGAAAGTATGCACATGATTATGTGGGCAATGAGTGACAGAGCGATCCCGAGAAGCTATAGAATGATGGAAGGATTCGGTGTTCATACCTTTAAATTTATTAATGATGAAGGGAAGTCTCACTTTGTAAAATTTCATTTCAAGCCAAAATTGGGCGTGCATTCCGTAGCTTGGGATGAGGCTACGAAAATTTCTGGCAAAGATTCAGATTTTCACAGAAGAGATCTTTGGGAAGCGATCGAAAACGGTGCTTTTCCGGAATGGGATTTCGGAGTTCAGATTATTCCGGAAGAAGATGAACATAAATTTGATTTTGATTTACTAGATCCTACAAAACTGATTCCTGAAGAAGAAGTTCCAGTAGAATTGGTCGGAACTTTGACGCTTAACAGAAATCCCGATAACTTCTTTGCAGAAACAGAGCAGATTGCTTTCCATCCGGGACATCTCGTTCCGGGAATTGATTTTAGTAATGATCCTCTACTGCAGGGCAGATTATTTTCTTATACCGATACACAATTGTCCAGATTAGGATCACCAAATTTCCACGAAATCCCAATCAACAGATCTATAAATACTGTTCATAATAATCAGCGAGACGGTCATATGCGTCAGCAGATTGTGAAAGGAAAAGTGAGCTATGAACCCAATTCGATTGGCGGCGGTTGTCCTTTCCAAGCCATGATGAAGGATGGAGGTTTTGCGTCTCAGGAAGAAAGAATAGATGGGAAAAAAATCCGTGCGAGAAGCGAAAGTTTCGTAGATCATTATTCTCAGGCCAAATTATTTTTCAATAGCCAGTCTGCTCCGGAAAAGAAACATCTTCAGAATGCGTTGATTTTTGAATTATCAAAAGTTACAATCCCTGAAATCCGAGAAAGAGTAGTAGGACAACTTAATTTCATTAATAAAGATCTGGCGTCTAATGTTGCCAAAAAAGTAGGTATAGGCGTAGTCAAACTGGATCAGCCAAACGGAAGTATCCCGGCTGATGCAGATCCGAAAACGCTGCAAAGTGCTGAGATAGAACCTAAGACAAAAAGTTCCGATGCTCTAAGTATGCAGAACACTGTTAAAGATTCTATAGAAAGCCGTGTGATAGGTTTTATTATGGAAAATGGAGTCACTGCTGCTGATGTCAATTCTTTAAAATCAAAATTGGAGAAAAAAGGTGCTGTTGTTCAAATTATCGCAGGAAGCTTGTCTCCGGTAAAAGCGGATGATGGGACAGAGTTTACACCAAAACATTCTCTTACTAGTACAGCCAGTGTCTGCTTCGATGCATTATACCTGTGCAGTGGAAAAAAATCAACAGAGAATCTTCTGGATGAAGACAACAAGCCAGGAACTGTTTTATTTGTAAATGAAGCTTACAAACATTGTAAAGCAATCTATTTCGGAAATGAAACAGATGAGATTTTCCAGGCAAGTAATGTGGCTAGCAAGAAGCATAAAGATTCTGCTATTGTCACGTCAGAAACCAAAAATGCTGACGATTCTTTCATAACTGCCATCGCAAACCACCGTGTTTGGGAATTGGAAACGGAAAGGAATAATCCAGCTTAGAAATAAGATCTGGCAAGATCAAAATTATTAATAAAGATATTTCACAACAAACAGGATGCTGTGTAAAAGTAGTTTTGATCGTTGGAAATTATATATAAACAACTAAAATTAAATTATGAAAAATCTATTATGGCTGGTAGCGGCCATTTGTGTCTTCGTCTGGCTCTTAGGAATGTTAGGCGTTGTAGAAGGCTTAAGTACCGGATATTTGATCCACATTTTATTGGTAATCGCCGTTATTGTTATTCTTTATAACATTATATCGGGAAGAAAACCACTTGATTAATTAATTGATTCTTTTGAGATACTTTGGAATAAAATAACTAACTATAATTTATATTTCCAAAGTATTCTAAAACACAAAACCCACTTTCTGAAGTGGGTTTTGTATCTTTAATAGTATTTTATTAATAATAAATATTTCTATTAATAATCTTAAGAACGTCCTGCTTCTCAAGATTTTTTATGGTTCTGATGACAGTTTCTACACGAAGTCCCGTAATGGATGCTAGTTGCTGTCTTGTCAGTGGAACTTCATAAGAGTACGAACTCTTGTCTGGACTGAAACTTTTGTGATAATCCAAAACACCTTTGATTCTCACATCTGCCTGCAAAGAAGAATTATTCTCCAGCATTACAAATTTGTAGTATAACCGCTCCGAGAGAAATTTGTTGACGTCTCTTGAAAGTTTTGGATGGTCGTCCAGCATTTTTATAAACTTCGATTTTGGCAGTTTCAATACCACACTTTCTTCGAAAACAATAGCATTTACAGGGTATTTTTTATCAATGAAAAGTAAAAGTTCGCAGACACTCAGGCCTGGTTGCAAAATCGCAAGTATCAATTCTTTTCCGGCTTCGTTGTAGTGATTAAGTTTTATCCTGCCTTTTACAATTTGGTAATAGCATTTTGGCGTGTCACCTTCATCAAAGATAGCATCTCCACGTTTGAATTTTTCATATTCTGCACCGTAGGATAGTAATAGTTCTTCAGCAATCATTTCGGGTATTTATAGTTTTTTATTGGTTATTTTTTTTGAAAATATTAATGATTTGTAAGTTATTGACAATTAATTGAATCTACTAATAAATCTTATGCCATTTTAAAAATTATGACTCTCGTGTTCTCGTTTTTTTTGAGGGACAAAATTAGGATTACGGCTATTTTTCAGTTATGATGCAGATCATAAGTTTGTAATGCTAATTTTTATAAAAATATTATAAAAATATTTTCAAGGTGATGAACCTGAAAGTCATTCATTCTCGAATCATTGAGTTCTTAATGATTTACCATCAAAAACTAACCTGCTATATTGAACTGATATTAACGATTCATAAATTTTAAGAAAACTTCAAAAACATTTACATGATACCAAATTTCTATGTTTTTAACAGCGACAAATCTATTATTTGAGAATTTAGTTATTGATTCTGTTAAATAATTAAGTGTAAAAAACACATTTTTTAATTGAAAAGAGTCTTTTTTTGGTGTTTTTTAAAAAAAATTACGATGAATTTTATGTTTTTCTTATCATAATTTATATTAAAATAAACAATTTCATTTTATCCGGAAAATCTTATTTTGATTCTATGCTTACTGTATTTTTAACTTTATATATCATAAATATTATGATAAGCTTATCATATTATCTATTACATTCTTATCATAATAAATAGATATGTAAATTGTTGATATATAGTAGATAATTGAAAATTTATTTTTTTTTATCAATTGTATTTTTATATTTGTGATGTTACGTAAATGTTAACGATCAAATGAATCCAAATTTTATTCATACCTATTTATCTGTTGACTGTGTTGTCTTTGGCTTTGATCATGAGAATAAGCTCAATATTCTTTTGGTTCAGCGTCACGTGGAAGACATTCCACTGGAGCAGCAGAAAAAATTGCCCGGAAGCTTAATATTCAGTGATGAAGATGTAGACGATGCCGCAAACAGGGTTTTGTATGAATTGACAGGGATCAAGAAAATGGTGCTCAAGCAATTTAAATGTTTTGCAGACCCAAACCGCGCAAGCAATCAGAATGATATAAAGTGGATGGGTAATGAGTATAAGCATAATATAGACAGGATTATCACTGTGGCTTATCTCTCACTATGCCGGATAGATCACAAGATTAATAGTTCAAAGTATGATACCGTAGACTGGCATCCGATAGACAAAGTTCCGCAACTGCCGTTTGATCACAACAAGATTATTGCAGAATCATTGATTGAGATCAGAAAATGGATTGATTCAGATTTTACAATCATTTTTGTGTTGCTGCCAAAAAAATTTACCATCAGACAATTGTATCAGTTATACAATGCATTGAGTGAAAAACATATCGATATAAAAAACTTTCACAAAAAGATTTCATCCTTTAGCTACATTATTCCTTTGGATGAGATAGAAACCAATGTTTCACACCGCGCAGCCAGATATTATAAGTTTGATGCGAAGATTTATAAAAAATCACAAAATAAATTAATTAAATAAGCTTCATTTTAAAATGTATTTATTAGGATACGATATCGGCAGTTCATCTGTAAAAGTTTGTCTCATAGAGGCTTCCAGCGGCAAGATTGTGGCTTCTGATTTTTCTCCGAAAAAAGAGATGAAAATCATTGCAATCAATCCTGGCTGGGCAGAGCAGAATCCTGCAGATTGGTGGACAAACCTGAAACTGGCGCACCAGTCCGTTATGTCGCACGCAGGCATAGATGCAGAAGATATCAAAGGTATCGGAATCACCTGGCAGATGCACGGATTGATTTTGGTGGACAAGGATCAGAATCTTCTACGCCCATCTATCATCTGGTGTGACAGCCGCGCAGTTCCTTATGGCGAAAAAGCGTTTCAGGATATTGGGGAAGAAAAATGTCTTTCTCATCTTTTAAATTCGCCTGGAAATTTCACCGCTTCGAAATTAGCTTGGGTTAAAGAAAATGAGCCTGAAATTTTCAGTAAAATTGATAAAATAATGCTTCCCGGAGATTACATCGCAATGAAGCTTTCCGGAGAAATAGGAATCACAGTAGAAGGTTTGTCCGAAGGGATTTTCTGGGATTTTAAAAACAACTGCATTTCAGAAGATATTATTAATTATTATGGGATTCCAAGAAGTTTCTTTCCGGAGATTATCCCGACATTCGGTATCCAATCAACAGTTTCTGCATCTGCATCAGCAGAACTGGGATTGAAAGAAGGTACACCGATTTCCTACAGAGCTGGCGATCAACCAAATAATGCATTATCTCTTAATGTTTTCAATCCTGGAGAAATTGCTTCCACGGCAGGAACTTCAGGTGTTGTCTATGGTGTTTTGGATGAGCTGGATTATGACAAGCTTTCCAGAGTCAACACGTTTGCACACGTAAACCACAGTGAAGAACAAATGAGATTGGGCGTTTTGCTTTGCATCAATGGAACAGGGATTCTGAATTCCTGGTTGAAGCACAACTTCGCCACTTCATTATCATCTTATGGCGATATGAATGAGCTCGCGTCGCTTTCCCCGATTGGTTCCAAAGGATTGAGCATTATTCCATTCGGAAACGGCGCAGAAAGAGTTCTGGAAAATAGAGATACCAGATGTTCCATTCACGGGATCAATTTTAATATTCATTCCAAAGGTGATGTTCTCCGCGCTGCACAGGAAGCCATCGTTTTTTCTTATGAATATGGGATGAATATAATGAGAGATATGGGAATGACAATCAATGTCATCCGCGCAGGAAATGCCAATATGTTTTTAAGTTCGATTTTCCGCCAGTCACTTGCCAGTGTGAGCAATGCGATAATTGAACTGTACGATACCGATGGTGCCGTGGGCGCAGCAAGAGCAGCGGGAATGGGAATCGGTTTTTATGAAGATTCCAAAGAAGCATTTTCCTCGCTGGAAAAAATAGCAGTGATAGAACCCGAACTTGAAAAAAAAGAACAATATCTGGAAGCTTACGAAAGGTGGCAGGAGCATCTTGCTGAGATAATTTAATCAAAAATCACAACCGAATAATTACCGGACTTACTGGTCTCAAAAATCAGCGAGGGAAGAGATCTTATATCAAATTTTAAAAATTAAAATCTAAAATAAATTAAATAAATATGAACATTTTAACACAAACAAAAGAGTTTTTTCCAGGAGTAGATCAAATCAGATTTGAAGGCAGAGAGAGCAGAAATCCTTTGGCATTCCGCTACTATGATGCAGATAAAATAGTGATGGGAAAACCTATGAAGGAATGGATGCGTTTTGCTATGGCGTGGTGGCATACGTTGTGTGCAGACGGCAGCGACCCATTTGGAGGTCCTACAATCCACCATCCTTGGAGCCAGGGAACAGATGCAGTTTCCAGAGCCAAATATAAAATGGATGCAGGATTCGAATTTATGCAAAAAATGGGATTCGGATATTACTGTTTCCATGATATTGATCTGGTAGATCCTGCAGACAACTGGAAAGATTATGAGAAAAATCTGCAATCTGTTGTAGAATATGCAAAAGAAAAACAAAATGAATCGGGGATCAAATTACTTTGGGGAACAGCCAACGTTTTCACCCACGAGAGATATATGAACGGTGCTTCTACCAATCCAAACTTTGATGTGGTGGCTTGCGCAGGAACTCAGGTGAAAAATTCTATTGATGCAACAATAGCTTTAGGCGGAGAAAATTACGTTTTCTGGGGCGGAAGAGAAGGTTATATGAGCCTTCTGAATACAGATATGAAACGTGAGAAAGAGCATCTTGCACGTTTCCTTACAATGTCACGCGACTATGCGAGAAGCCAAGGTTTTATGGGGAATTTCCTAATCGAACCAAAACCGATGGAGCCTACAAAACACCAATATGACTACGACGCAGAAACAGTGATTGGTTTCTTAAAAAGCCACGGATTAGATAAAGATTTCAAACTGAATCTTGAGGTAAACCATGCGACATTGGCAGGTCATACTTTCGAGCACGAACTTCAGGCGGCTGTAGATGCCGGAATGCTGGGAAGCATAGATGCCAACAGAGGTGATTACCAAAATGGCTGGGACACAGATCAATTTCCAATCGATTATTTAGAACTAGCTCAGGCTTGGTTGGTGATTCTTCCAAGTGGTGGTTTAGGTACTGGCGGAGTTAATTTTGATGCGAAGATCCGTCGTAATTCCATAGATGCAGATGATCTTTTCATAGCTCACGTAGCAGGTATGGATGCTTTTGCAAAAGGATTGTTGGTAGCAGCAGACATTTTGGAAAATTCAGATTATACAAAATTGAGAACAGAGAGATATTCATCTTTTGACAATGGAAATGGGAAAGCTTTTGAAGAGGGTAAACTTACGTTAGAGGATTTACAAAGAATAGCGCACACAACAGGAGAGCCTCAGCCAAAAAGTGGTAAGCAGGAACTGTTTGAAGCGCTTGTGAATATGTACATCTAATAAAAGTAAGGAAGCTGATGGGATTTTTTGAAAATAAGATCAGCTTTCTTATAAAACTAACTTTAAAAAATTATAAATTATGAATCTATTTCATTTAAGTAAAACCAACAGAGCTGCAATATTTTTTGCGATGGCTCTGCTACCTTCCGGGCTGGCCTATGGACAGAGTACAAAAGATACAGTTGCAAAAGAAAAGCAGATTGAAGAAGTTGTAGTCATTGGGTATGGAACTCAGAGAAAAGAATCCGTAACAGGATCCGTAGCTACCGTAAAAGGTGATGCTTTGAGAGAAGTGCCATCTGCAAATATTACGCAGGCGTTGCAGGGTAGAACAGCGGGTGTTGATATTACCCAAACCTCTTCAAAACCGGGTGCATCTATGCAAATTCGTATTAGAGGTGTACGTTCTTTAACTGGAGATAATAATCCGTTAATTGTTTTGGATGGAATTCCATTTGTAGGATCACTTGGCGACATCAGTTCCAGCGATATTAAAAGTATTGATATCCTTAAAGATGCCTCTGCTACAGCTATCTATGGTTCTAGAGGAGCAAATGGTGTAATCTTAGTAACTACAAACAGAGGTGCGAAAGGCCAAAAACCAAGATTTAGCTATAATTCTTTTACAGGTGTTCAAACCTTGTTTTCAAAGTATCCAATGATGAATGGTCCTAAATATGCCAAATTAAGAACCGATGCTGGTAATATTTATGGACTTGGAACTGACGAGACATTGACCACCAATACAGATTGGCAAAGTTTGTATTATAAACCAGCAATGATCACCAGCCAAGATGTTGGTGTTTCTGGCGGAACCGATGGAGGTAATTACAATGTTGGTTTGTCATACTTTAAACAAGATGCTTTGGTGCCGATTCAGAATTATGAAAGGTTTGCATTGAGAATTGGCTTAGATCAGCAGGTTGGTAAAAATTTTAAATTTGGTTTTACAACCAATACCAATTTTACTATTTCAGAAGGTAATGGTATTGCGGCTGCACCAACTCTGGGTAACTCTCCTTTAGCAAATCCATATAACCCAGACGGAACCTTCAAAAGAACGATCAGCACGGCTTCAAATGTTGACCAAGGTTGGGTATATACCAGAAAAACTGTTCAAAATCTGGGAGATAAATATATAGATGAAAGCAAAGCTTTCGCTTCTTACAATAATATGTATGGGGAAGTAACCTTACCACTTAATGGATTGAAGTACAGATTAAATGTAGGTTTAGATTACCGTACCTCCAATAGCGGAAATTATACTGGTGTGGGAGCTTTCAATGTAAATGCGGCAGCACCTTCGTCAGCTGGACAAGGTAATAATCAGACATACCACTGGGTATTGGAAAATTTATTAACTTATGATAGAACTTTTGGTAAGCATAAAGTGAATGCAGTGGGTCTATACTCGGCTGAGCAAAACAGATATGTAAGTAGTTACATAAGCGCTAGAAATGTACCTGGTGATTTCTTCCAGTACTATAACATTGGACAGTCACCTCAGGCAGATATCACTATTGATCCAAATAATCAAGTCTATCAACAATGGGGGTTAATGTCTTATATGGGGAGAGTGATGTATACATTTGATAATAAATATATGTTAACCGCAACATTACGTGGAGACGGCTCATCTAGATTAGCCCCAGGAAACAAATGGCATACTTATCCGGCACTTTCATTAGGATGGAATGTGACAAACGAATCTTTTATGCAGAATTTCAGCTTTATTAATCTTTTCAAGTTAAGAGCAGGATGGGGACAAACCTCTAACCAGGCTGTCAATCCATATTCAACTTTGGGTGTGCTAACAGTAGTACCATATAACTTTGGTACCACAAATGGAACAGGACTTTACGTTAGTTCTGCGCCTAATCCAAATTTAGGATGGGAATATTCAAAAACACAAAACTATGGGGTTGATTTTGCATTTCTTAATAACAGATTAACTGGGACTGTAGAATATTATAGAACCAAAACAGAAGGACTTCTTCAAGCGGTGGCACTTCCACAATCCAGTGGTCTAGGATCACAAACTGCCAATGTAGGTGTAACAGAAAATAAAGGTTGGGAATTTTCATTGAATGGAAGTATTATACAAAGTGCGGAAGGTTTCAATTGGGATGCTGGAATTAACTGGTATACCAATAAAAATCAAATCTTAAGTCTGGCATCTGGTAGAGATAGAGACGAGGGAAATCTCTGGTTTGTAGGACACAATATTAATGCTTTGTTGGACTATCAAAATATAGGACTTTGGCAGCAAGGTGATCCTTATTTGAATATTCTGGAACCCCAAGCAGGTGCTGCAGTAGGAATGATTAAAGTATTATATACTGGTGGTTATAATGCGGATGGAACACCTATGCGAGCAATAGGAGCAGCTGATAGACAAATTATTGATACGGCGCCAGATTGGCAAGGTGGATTTAATATGAGATTTGCCTATAAAAACTTTGAATTAAGTACTGTAGGTGCTTTCCAACACGGCGGTGTTTTGATCAGTACTTTATATGGTTCTTCAAGTTATCTTAATCGATTGACAGGTAGAGGAGGCAACGTAGATGTGGACTATTGGACTGAAGAAAATCCGAATGTTAGATATCCAAAACCTGGTGGGCTAAGAGATGGTGATAATCCAAAATACGCTTCCACATTAGCACTTTTTGATGCTTCATATCTTAAGTTAAGAACTATAACTTTAGGATATAATGTAAATAAAGAATTTTTGAAAGATTTGAATTTAAATAGTTTGAGAATTTATTTTACAGTTACAAACCCATTAGTTTTATTCTCACCATACCACAAAGAGTCTGGAATGGATCCAGAACCGAACTCCGTGGGAGATCAAAATCAAGCTGTTAACTCAAATTATAAATCGAGACAATTGATTATAGGAACTAATAATCCGGCAACCAGAAACTATTTGATGGGACTTAATTTAACGTTTTAAAAAGAAGGTCATGATAAATTTAAACAAAAAAATAATAATCGGCTCAGTATTTTTATCACTAGCATTCACAGGATGTAATGATATTTTAGAAGAGCAACCAAGATCAAGTTATACTGTAGAGTTTTTCAATACCGAAGATGGTATTAGACAAGGTGTTACATCTCTCTACAGACATATGAGATCGCTTTATGGAAATGGCTATTATATGAGTAACTGCCAAAACGGAACAGACGAATCTACTTGGGGACAAAGTGCCGACGGTAATTTCAAGGATCTGGACATGACAGGCAATGTTGGAAGTATCAATCCAAATACGTTTCCAACCAGTATGATATGGGGATCAGTTTTTCCTTACATCAATACTGCGAACGGAATTATTGAAAAAGGACCAAGTTTTAATATTGCAGAATCTTTGGTTTCTGAGGCAAGATTTTTCAGAGCTTTTGACTATTTCCTATTGGTTCAGACTTATGGAGGAGTACCTTTGGATTTAGGTTCTGGAGAACTGAAATTTAATACATCTGCAGTCACAGTTTCTAAAAGAAATACTGTTACAGAAGTTTATACCAAAACTATTTTTCCAGACCTCTTAAAAGCAATTGATAATTTACCAGCTGCACCAAGAGTAACTGGTGGGGTTACAAAAAATGTAGCAAGACTTTTCTTGGCAAAAGCTTATCTGACTTATGGTTGGTGGTTGCAAAACCCAAATAGTATTCCAACTTATCCAGAAACACCAAGAACAGATCCCAATGGTCAAAGTGCTCAATGGTATTTCCAAAAGGCTTATGATTTAGCTATGGAAGGAATTACTAATCCTGGTCCTTATTCATTACAACCTACATTCTATGATGTTAACGTTGGATCTAATGACCGTAATAGTGAGTGTATGCTTTATGCAGATCATACGGCTTCAAGTACTTATTATAACGAAGGTGATCCAACCGGTTTTGGTGCAGCTTGGTCACCAGATAACTTTGCAGCTTGGATGCAGACCTGGAATTATACCAACCTGAAAAGTAGCAAAACACCAGCTTGGGGAGCTAATGATATTGTAAGTTCTGTTCAGAGAGCAGCTACACAATCGCTTGGAAGACCTTGGGTACGTATGGCTCCTCCTATTGGGGTTATTAAAAACACTTTTTCAGACAAATCTGTGGACTCTCGTTATGATGGTACATTTGTAAGCGCATACAGAGGAAATTGGGAAAAAGCTGGAGTGGGCAATATTACACTTTATAATGCTAATGCCTTACCTGTGCAACCAGGCGGTGTTATCCTTTCTTTCTTAAATGATGATTCTGTAACGCCAACTTATCCAACAGGAGCAGGGCAAAACGGTGTTGGAGCGGGAACTTTGCCTGGAAGAGCTGACTATGTTGTTGCGCCTAATGGAATCAGTAGAATGGTGTATCCAGGTCTTTGGAAAATTGGAACTTACACTACGCTTGATCCTAATGGTTTAGGATATCCCAACGCAGGTTTAACAAGACCTTTCAATGTAGCTAAATTCTCAGAATTTTATTTCATCGCTGCAGAAGCTGCTGTAAAAGGTGCGACTGGTACAATGTCAGCAAGAGATTTGATCAACGTAATCCGTGCTAGAGCAGGAAAATGGAAATTTAACAATGCTCAAAATGCCCCAATGGTAGCAGATAACAGTGCAGCAATGGTTGCAGCAACACCTTCAACAATTACAATTGATTACATCTTGGCTGAACGTTCTAGAGAGTATTATGGAGAATTTTACAGATGGTATGATTTAATTCGTACTCAGAAATGGGGTGAGGTTTCGGCGACTTACCAAATTGGTGGAGTTAACTACGGTGATCATACACCTCAAACATTCACTCGTAATATTCAGAAGTTTCATTATCTCAGACCAATTCCTCAAGGTCAGCTAGATAATATGAGTCTGACGGCCGAGGAAAAAGCTAAATATCAGAATCCTGGTTACTAATTAATTTTTAAGTTCATATCAATCAAGAACAAAGTAGGTGTAAACTTTACACCTGCTTTGTTTAATGAAAAAATATAAAGTTTATGGAAAAAACCTGGCGCTGGTTCGGAAAAAAAGATAAAATAAAATTAAATATGCTCCGCCAGATTGGGGTAGAAGGTATTGTTTCGGCATTGCACGACATTCCTAATGGTGAAGTTTGGACTCTTGAAGCCATTAATGATTATAAAAACTATATAGAAAGTTTCGGACTTCGTTGGTCTGTAGTTGAAAGCCTTGCCGTGAGTGAGTCTATCAAATACGGAGGCGAAGATAGAGATCATCTGATAGAAAATTATATCAAAAGCTTAGAGAATCTAGGAAAAGCAGGCGTGAAAACTGTGTGCTACAACTTTATGCCGGTTTTAGACTGGGCTCGTACAGATCTTTATTTTCAATGGAAAGACGGTTCGTCATCACTTTATTTCGACAAAGCGAAATTTGCCTATTTTGAAATTCATATTTTAAAAAGAGAAGGTGCAGAGAAAGATTATAATCACGAAATTCTCTCAAAAGTTGAAGAACTGAAAAAAACTTTATCTGAAGAAGACAATAACGATCTGATTGATTCTATCATTGTGAAAACCCAGGGTTTTGTGAATGGAAATATCAAAGAAGGCGATAAAAATCCTGTTCAGTTATTCAAAAATCTGTTGGCTTTATACGATGGAATTGATAAAGATCAGCTTCGCCAGAATATGAAATATTTCCTCGAAAAAATAATGCCCGTTTGTGAAAAATACGACATCCAAATGTGTGTTCATCCGGATGATCCGCCGTTTTCTTTGCTGGGATTGCCAAGAATCGTGACTAATGAAGAAGATATTGATTGGTTTCTGAATGCTGTCGACAATCCACACAACGGATTGACATTTTGCACAGGATCATTGAGTGCAGGTTTGCAGAATGATGTTCCAAAATTGGCTCAGAAATATGCTTCCAGAACAAAATTTGTACACCTGAGAAGCACCAATGTCTTCGAAAACGGAGATTTTATCGAAGCCAACCACCTGGAAGGAAGAGGAAAATTAATCGAAGTGATCAAAATTTTTGAAAAGGAAAACCCGGATTTACCAATGCGTGTGGATCACGGCAGACTTTTGACAGACGATATTGACAAGGGTTACAATCCAGGCTATTCATTCTTAGGAAGAATGTTGGCGTTAGGACAAATCGAAGGGGTAATGGCAGCCGTCAACTCTGGACTAAAATAAAGCTAACTCCGAACCCGAAGGGTTCAACAACAATAGCCGTAGGTGAAACCTATGGTACAGGATTAAACGAATCAAAGAACCCGAAGGGTTCAATATTATCAATCATCATTTATCAACCATCAATCAAAAAATGAACGAAATATTCAGCATAAAAGATAAAGTAGCAGTCATTACCGGAGCTTCAGGCGTCTTAGGCGGAAGTCTGGCTAAAAGTTTCATCGAAGCCGGAGCAAAAGTTGTGGCTTTGGGAAGAAATCAGGAAACTCTGGATGCTCGTGTTAGAGAATTAACAGAATCGGGGGGTGATGCATTCGCCGTGGAAGCCAATGTAATGGATGTTGAAAGTCTCGAAACAGCGTCAAAGAAAATCCTTGAAAAGTACGGTAAAATAGATATTCTTCTTAACATTGCAGGTGGAAATATCCCTGCTGCAACTTTGTCTCCCGACCAGTCTTTTTTTGATATGAAAATGGAAGCGTGGAACGAAGTAACAGATCTTAATATAAACGGAACCGTTTATCCAAGCTATGTTTTCGGAAAAGTAATGGCAGAGCAGGGAAGCGGAAGTATCGTCAATATTTCATCAATGGCGGCTTACTCGGCAATTACAAGAGTGGCAGGTTATTCAGCGGCAAAGTCGGCGATTACCAATTTTACACAATGGCTGGCGTCGGATGTAGCATTGAAATTTGGCGATAAAATTCGTGTCAACGCAATTGCTCCAGGATTTTTCATTGGAGATCAGAACCGTGCAATTTTATTGAATCCTGACGGCTCTTTAACCGACCGAAGTAAAAAAGTCATTGCCAAAACCCCAATGGGACGTTTCGGAAATGCAGACGAACTTAATGGTGCTGTACAATTTTTGTGTTCAGATGCCGCAAGTTTTATCACAGGTGCTTTACTTCCTATTGATGGAGGTTTCAGCGCATTCAGTGGAGTTTAAAATGAATATTATTTTCTTCATATAGTTGCAAGGCCTTAATGTTTTTTCTCATAATTAAGGTCTTGTTTTTAAAGTTTAATTCAGTAAAAAAATCTTATTTCGTTTCTTTTTTTAATGAAAATAACGAAATCTGATGTCATAAAATTCCAAAGCATAAAAATAAAAAATGAAACAGAATATCATCCATACCATATTAAGTCGAAAGACTTCTAAGTTCATTATCGCTTCTGCGTTATTCTCAATCAATAGCATTTCAGCACAGACTTTTTCAGATTTTTCCTATCGTGGAAATGATAAAATATACACCAACAATCCTTTGAAAGAAAACGAATTTTATTCGCCAATTCTTCAGGGTTGCTATCCGGATCCGAGTATTACCAGAAAGGGAGACGATTATTACTTGGTTAATTCATCATTTTCAATGTTTCCGGGTGTTCCGATTTTTACATCTAAAGATTTGGTCAACTGGAAGCAGGTGGGTCACGTTCTCGACAGACCTTCACAGCTTAAAGTTGAAAAAGGAGGCGTTTCTCAGGGAATTTATGCGCCGGACATCAAATACAACAAATTCAACGACACTTTTTATATGATTACTACCCAGATTGCTGGCGGAGTAGGAAATATGGTCGTGAAAACGAAAGATCCTGCAAAAGGCTGGAGCGAAGTCCAGAAACTGAATTTCGATGGAATCGATCCTGCAATTTTCTTTGATGATGATGGTAAAGCATATATTGTTCATAACGATGCACCACCAAAAGGAACAGAACAGTATCAAGGTCACCGCGTCATCAAAATGTGGGATTACGATTTGGAAAAAGACCAGGTTGTGGCTGGTTCAGATAAAATTATTGTAAACGGTGGCGTTGATCTTTCCCAAAAACCAATCTGGATCGAAGGTCCACATATTTACAAAAAGAACGGAAAATATTTCCTGATGTGTGCAGAAGGTGGAACTGGCGGTAACCACAGCGAAGTTATTTTTATGTCAGATTCGCCGAAAGGGCCTTTCATTCCTGCAAAAAACAATCCTATTTTAACACAGCGATATTTCCCGAAAGACAGAAAAGATAAAGTAGATTGGGCTGGTCACGCCGATTTGGTGGAAACTCCTGATGGAAAATATTATGGTGTATTTCTGGCGATTCGTCCAAACGAAAAAGGACGTGTGAATCACGGAAGAGAAACTTTCATTCTTCCTGTAGACTGGAACGGAACATATCCTGTTTTTGAAAACGGATTGGTTCCAATGAAGCCAAAAATAAAATTACCGGAAGGCGTAAAAAATCAAACCGGACAAAACGGATTTTTCCCGAACGGAAATTTCACGTACAACGATAAACTAACCGATAAAAACCTTGATTTACGATGGATTGCAATGCGTGGACCACGAGAAAACTTTATTGCAACAGCTAAAAATGGGGTGAAAGTAACTCCTTTTGAAACCAATATCAAAGCTTTGGCTCCGGTTTCGGCATTATTCCACAGACTACAGCACGAAGATTTTGAAACTTCCGTAACACTCGATTTCAAACCGAAATCTGAAAAAGAATTAGCCGGAATCACTTGTTATCAAAGTGAAAGATTCAACTATGTTTTCGGAATTACTAAAAAGGATAAAGACTTTTACATCGTTTTAGAAAGAACAGAAAAAGGAGAATCAAAATTGATTGCCAGCGAAAAGATTTCACTTTCAAAAACCATCAAATTGCAGGTGGTTAGTGAAAAAGATGATCTTAATTTTAATTACTCTTTAGATGGAAAAACCTACAAAAATCTTGGCGGTCCGGTTTCCGGAGATATTCTTTCTACCGATGTTGCAGGCGGATTCACAGGAAGTTTAATTGGCTTGTACAGCACATTATCTAATGATATTGTACCGAACTAATATTAAAAATAATTATCTCGCAGATAAAACGGATTAAGCTGATTTTTATGATGATTATCTGTAAAATCAGATAAATCTGCGAGAGGAAAATTTTAAAAATTGCAAGACTTTGCTGAGTTGTAGTTTATGCTGAGCTTGTCGAAGTATCCTAGCGAACTTTAAAAAAGTTAGTTGTTAAAAAATCTTTGCGTCCATTGCGTTTAAAAGATTATTCAATATTTAAACCAATCAAAATATTAAAGTTTTGAAAATTAATAAACCATTTTATATAGTTTCTTTATACGGATTTATCGGGCTGAATCTCCTTTTGGCTCAGGTAAATCCGGTTAAGAAACAACAGACGACAGCATTTACCAATCCTATCATTTGGGCAGATGCTCCGGATTTGTCAATTACCAGAAACGGCGATGATTTTTATCTCATCAGTACCACTATGCACCTGATGCCGGGAGCTCCGGTAATGCACTCCAAAGATTTGGTTCATTGGGAAATGGCAAGCTATGTTTTCAATACTCTGAATGACAATTCTAAATATGATTTGCTTAATGGAACAGTTTACGGTCGCGGACAATGGGCTTCTTCCATCCGCTATCACAAAGGGAAATATTACGTTTTATTTTCCCCGAATGACGAGCCTTTCAGATCCTATTTCTATGTAACGGATAATCCCGAAAAAGGAAACTGGAAACTGATTACCAGAACCCGACATTTTCACGATGCTTCGTTGTTATTTGATGATGACGACAGAGTTTATGTTTTTACTTCCAACAAAGTTTTTGAATTAAGTCCAGATTTTAAAGATGTCATCGGAAATCCAGACGGAACGGTGGTTTTTGAAAAAGATTCTTCTGAAACCGGACTTTTGGAAGGCAATCAAATTATTAAAAAAGATGGAAAATATTATATGATGATGATTTCCTGGCCAAGAGGTGGAAAACGCCGTCAGGAAGTTTACAGAGCAGATAAAGTGGCCGGACCTTACGAGAAAAAAGTCATTTTGGAAGACAACTTTTTAGGATTTTCTTACGCTGGACAAGGTGCTTTGATTGATGATAAAAACGGCAATTGGTATTCACTGATTTTTCAGGATAGAAATGGAGTAGGGCGCGTCCCGATTTTGATTCCTGTAAAGTGGGAAAAGGACTGGCCTGTTTTGGGCGATAATGGGAAAGTTCCATTAAATGGCGAAGTTCCGCTTCCTACATTTAAACCAAAAAATAATATTGTAGAAAGTGATGAGTTTTCAGATAAAAAATTGAAAATCCAGTGGCAATGGAATCATAATCCTGTGAACGAAGCCTGGTCTTTATCCGACAGAAAAGGTTTTATGAGACTGAAAACGAGCCGTATTGTAGATAATATTTATGCCGCGCCGAATACTTTAACGCAAAGAATGGAAGGTCCGAAATCAAGTGCAGTTGTTGCGTTAGATTTAAAAGGAATGAAGGACGGCGACGTTACAGGTTTTAGCGCATTCAATGGGGATTCAGGGATTTTATCGATTGTAAAAGAAGGTAATCAAAAATTTCTCATTTTTTCTACAAATGAAGTAAGCTTGGATAACAAAACGAAAGCGATTACTGGAGTAAAGAAAGAAGAAAAGAAACGCATTGAAATTAAATCTGATAAGATTTTCTTACGTATTGAAGCTGATTTCAACCTTGGAAAAGATTTGACGGATTTTTCTTACAGCATCGACCAGAAAAACTGGACAGAAATGGCGAAAGACTACAAAATGATTTTTGATTACAGAAGATTTTTTATGGGTTCAAAATTTGCGATTTTCAATTATGCTACGAAAAGTATTGGAGGTTTTGTGGATATTGATTTTTTCAGAGTAAACAAAACTTCAGAATAATAAAAGAGAGAATTAATTTTTTGGTAGCTTATCCGCCTGTAGTTCATCCTGAGCTTATAGAAGGGCTCCCAATCTTTTTTGCTGGAGATTTTAGAATAAATAGAACTAGTGTACAAGCAAAAAAGGATTTCCGCTCAAGTCGGGCTACGAGAGATTCGGCCTTTAAAAAGAATCATAAATACTGCTCTGTAGGAGCAATCTGTTAATAGCAAAAAAGAGGATTCATTAAAACAAAGCCTCGTAGAGGCGACCTGTTAATTGCAGCCAAAATTGACATTAAAAAGGAAAAAATAATTCTATTGGGTATTATTTTTTTGTCTAAATTAATAAGTGTAAAAATTACAAATAATAATATGAAAAATTCAATACTTCTTATTGTAGCTTTTTTGTTTTCGGGAATGTCTGTTTCTGCGCAAACTTTTGAAAAACAGGCTCCACAAGGTTTTGATGTAGAAAATAAAGAAGTTCCACACGGAAAAATTGATACGATTAAGTACGAATCGAAATCAATAGGAACTCAAAGAAAAGCATTAGTCTATACACCTCCAGGCTTCAAAAAGGGCGAAAAATATCCAGTTTTGTACCTGCTTCACGGCATAGGCGGAGATGAAAAAGAATGGTTTAAAAATGGAACGCCCCAGATTATTCTCGACAATCTCTATTCACAAGGGAAACTGACGCCGATGATTGTCGTTTTGCCCAATGGCAGAGCGATGAAAGATGACAGAGCAACGGGAAATATTTGGGCGAAATATAAAGTGGAAGCTTTCGCAACCTTTGAAAAAGATTTGTTAAACGACCTGATTCCTTTCATAGAAAAAAAATATCCGGTAAAAAAAGACAGAGAAAACAGAGCGATTGCAGGACTGTCAATGGGAGGCGGACAAACCCTGAATTTCGGATTGGGAAATATCGATAAATTCGCTTGGATTGGCGGTTTTTCCTCTGCGCCAAACACCAAAGAACCTCAACAGTTACTTCCGAATCCTGCCAAAGCAAAAGAATTAAAACTGCTTTGGATTTCCTGTGGCCACCAGGATGGATTGATGCCTTTCAGTAAAAGAACAAGCGATTATCTGACGGAAAATAAAATTCCACATATTTTTTATGTAGAACCGGGCGGTCACGATTTCAAAGTTTGGAAAAATGATTTGTATCTGTTTTCACAGTTGCTTTTCAAGCCTGTCAATCAGAAAGAAATAAACGAGTCATTACAATCAGAATAAATTTATGCTTAAAAATATTCACCAAATAAAAATTTTTCTTTTACTATGTTTTCTTAACATCGGAGTTTCATTTGCTCAACAAACATCAGGAATTACAGAAAATATCATTTCAAATGAGAATGGTTTTCCAATTGTTTCAGTGGAAGGAAATGCCGCAAATCTATTTTACGAAAAATCAGAAAATGTTGCCGTCATTCGTGCTATAAAAGATTTGCAGTCTGATATTCAGAAAGTGACAGGGAATTTGCCGAATCTTTCAACCTCTGAAACTTCTGGCGATTTTGAAATCATCATTGGAACTTTAGGCACAAATAAAAGTATTGATAAACTTATTTCATCCAAAAAAATAAATGCTAAAGATATAAAAGGAAAATGGGAAAGTTTCGTGATTACCACGGTTGAAAATCCAAAATCTAAATCCAAAAAACAGCTCATTATTGCAGGAAGCGACAGACGTGGAACGATTTACGGAATCTATGAACTGTCCAAACAATTAGGTGTTTCTCCTTGGCATTATTGGAGCGATGTTCCCGTTCAAAAACGCTCTTCAGCTTATGTAATTCCGGGATATTTTGCTTCAGGCGAACCAAAAGTAAAATACCGTGGGATTTTTATTAATGATGAAGAACCTGCTTTTGGAACTTGGGCTAGAGCCAAATTCGGAGGAATCAACAGTAAAATGTATTCGCATATGTTTGAACTTTTGCTTCGTCTTCGAGCCAATTATTTTTGGCCTGCCATGTGGGGAAAAGCCTTCAACGAAGATGATCCGCTCAACCCAAAAATTGCCGATGAATACGGAATCGTGATGGGAACTTCGCACCACGAACCGATGATGCGAGCACAGAAAGAATGGGGAAATAACCGCAACGAATACGGAAACGGCGAATGGAATTACCACACCAATAAAGATGCGCTTCTGAAATTCTGGGAAGACGGATTCAGCCGGAACAAAAACTACGATAATCTAGTCACAATGGGAATGCGTGGCGATGGTGACGAACCGATGAACGATTTGGGAAGTGCTGAAGCCAACTTCAAACTGTTGGAAAAAATTATGCAGGATCAGCGTAAAATTATCGAAAAAGTAACTAAAAAGTCGGCAAAAGAAACACCTCAGCTTTGGGCGTTGTACAGCGAAGTTTTGGATTATTATGACCAGGGAATGAAAGTTCCGGATGATATGACGATTCTATTGTGTGACGACAATTGGGGAAATGTCCGCCGATTGCCTTATCTCGATACCAAAAAACATCCCGGCGGTTACGGAATGTATTACCACGTAGACTTGCACGGTGCGCCAAGAGCGTATCAATGGCTGAATATGGCGCAAATTCCGCATATGTGGGAACAGTTGCAGTTGACGTATAGTTATGGCGTGGATAAAATCTGGATTCTGAATGTTGGAGATTTAAAACCGAATGAATATCCAATGGATTTCTTTCTGAATATGGCGTGGAATCCGACTTCTTTTACCCAGGATAATCTTGAAAATTACACTGTAAAATTTGCGGAAGAACATTTCGGAAATCACAATGCGAAAGAAATTGCAGAAATCATCAATCTGTATTGTAAGTACAATTCCAGAGTTTCTGCAGAAATGATGAATCACAAGACTTACAATCTTCAAAGTGGAGAATTTTTCCAGGTGAGAGATTCGTATTTGGCTTTGGAAACAAGAGCTTTGAGACAGTTTTTGACTTTAGATGAAACTTACAAAGACACTTACAAACAAATCGTTTTACATCCTGTTCGTGCAATGGCCAATCTCTACGATATGTATTATGCTGTCGCAATGAATCACAAATTGACAGATGAAAAAGACGTGAAAGCCAATTATTGGGCAGATTACGCCGATGAATGTTTCGCCAGAGATGCCGAATACACCAAAGATTACAACCTGAATATCTCCGGTGGAAAATGGAATCATATGATGGATCAAACGCATATTGGTTACAAATCCTGGGACGAACCGAAAGAAGGAAACATCAAACCAACCGTTTACAGAATCACACCCGAAGAAGCAAAAATAGGCGGTTATATTTTCGAAGAGAAAAATGGTGTAGTGGCGATGGAAGCCGAACATTTTTTTGAAACTAAAAATTCCAAAAACACAAAATGGACAGTTATTCCAGATTTAGGAAGAACGCTTTCCGGAATTGCTTTGATGCCTTACACCGAGAAAACAGATGAATCTTCAGTAGCTTATCAGTTTAAATTAAAAAATAAATCTTCCACTGTAAAAGTTCATTTCTTCTTTGATTCTACGCTTCCGTTCAAAAATGGTGGTCACAGTATTAAAGCTTATTTCGATAAAAACGAACCAAAAACCATCGGCATCAATCAGGATTTGACTTGGGCAAATAATTATACCAAAATGTATCCTGCAGCTGCTGCGAGATTGGTCGAAAAAGTAGAAACATTTACGCTTCCTGCCAATCAAAATGGAAATTATACCCTGATAATTGAACCTTTAGACCCGGGAATTGTTTTGTACAAAGTAGTTGTGGACAACGGCGGCTACGAAGAAACGTATTTGAAAATGGATGAAAGTCCGTATAAGAGATAAATATCCAACAAGTCACAACGGGATGGTTTTACAAAGAATAGGATGCGATCCTATCAACATAAAAAGACAAAATTAAAAATATGAAGATTTTTAAAAATATTCTGGCATTTTCATTATTCATTTTTACTTTGAGTAATGGATTTGCTCAGACTGAAAAAAGCAAAAGTTCCCTACAGAAAGAATTTCGCTACACCAATCCTATAACCAGAGATTCCGCTATTTCTATGCGTGATCATTTCATCATCAAAGTAGATGATTTGTGGTATTGTGTGGGAACTTCCAATCCGGTTTGGACAGGTCCGAATCCCGGTGTCCGAATGTTGGTTTCGAAAGATTTAATCAACTGGAAACAGCATTCTTTTATCATCGATGCCAAAAAACTTCCGAAAGACACACCTTACAACGGACGATTCTGGGCTCCCGAAATTCATTTTATACAAGGAAAATACTGGTTGACCGTAAACAGCGGAAAAGTCACCAAAGAAGACCCGAAAGGAATGGCAACTCACAGTGTTTGGTTATTTTCAGCAGATAAAGTTAGAGGACCTTATAAATTGGTCAATGGACCTTTGACGCCACAATATAATAATGATTCTACCTTATTTGAAGATGAAGACGGACAGGTTTATCTATACTGTAGTGGTAACGGACTTTTTCAAGCTAAAATTGATTTGAAAACAGGAAAATTAACCACACCTATTCAAAAACTTCTCGACAAAAAACAACCCGGCTGGCCGGAATGGATGGTTGGCGGAATCGAAGGACCTTTTGTCATCAAAAAAGAAGGAACTTATTTTATGTTTTTCTCGACTTGGACAAGAGGTTACGAAGTGGGTTTATTAAAATCAAAATCGCCTCTAGGACCTTGGGAACTGGCATCACCAGAACCTATTTTCGGAACAAGAAAAAAAGGATACCGAACCGAAATGGCTAAAGAAAACGGTTACGACAATCTTTTCTTTACCGATACCGAAGATCCATATCAGGAAACGGGACACAATGCATTGTTCATCGGACCAGACGGAAATCTCTGGAATTCCTGCCATTATTTTATGTATGAAAAAAGACCTTATCCCTACAGTCAGACTTTTCAGCCTTGGGAATCTGGTCCGCAAATGGGAATCGAGCCAGTAAATTACAAAGACGGAATGTTTTACATCGATGGACCAACCTGGACAGAACAAATCATTAAATATTAAATTCAAAAAAAACTGATTATGATTAAGAAAACAGTTTTAAAATATACTTTAAATATTGGGTTGATGCTCACAGGATTATCGCTGTCTGCGCAAAATCCCATCATTCAGACTAAATTCACGGCTGATCCCGCACCATTGGTTTACAAAGACACCGTTTTTCTGTACACTAGTCACGACGAAGATGATGCGTTCGGATTTAAAATGAAAGACTGGCTGTTGTACACTTCAACCGATATGGTCAATTGGACAGACCACGGCGTTGTGGCTTCTCTAAAGGATTTCAAATGGACAGACCCGGAAAACGGAGCGTGGGCGCCTCAGGTCATAGAAAGAAACGGCAAATTTTATATGTATTGCCCGATGCCAGGACAAAGAGGAATCGGTGTTTTGGTGGCAGACAGTCCGTATGGTCCTTTCAAAGACCCGATCGGAAAACCGCTGGTTAAAAATTCAAGTGATGATATCGACCCGACGGTTTTGATTGATGATGATGGACAAGCTTATCTGTACTGGGGAAATCCTAATTTATGGTATGTAAAGCTTAATAAAGATATGATTTCTGTTGACGGACAAATTGTGAAAGATACGTCGATTGCCAAAGTCAAAGGTTCTCCCGACCCGTTTCATTATCAGGAAGGTCCTTGGGCTTGGAAACGTAACGGAAATTATTATATGGCGTATGCTTCAACGTGCTGTCCGGAAGGAATCGGTTATGCAATGGGCAAGTCGGCAACCGGTCCGTGGGAATACAAAGGAATGATTATGGACAGTGACAAACGCTCCAACGGAAATCATCCCGGAATCATCAATTATAAAGGAAAATCTTACGTTTTTGGTTTCAATTACAATCTTGGAAAACAAACAATAAGTAAGCATTACGAGCGCCGTTCCATTTGTGTGAGCGAACTGACTTATAATGCCGATGGTACGATTCAAAAATTACCATTCTGGAATCCTGAAGGTGTAAAAAGAATTGCTACTTTGAATCCGTATGAAAAAGTTGAAGCGGAAACGATTGCGTACAGTGAAGGCTTGAAAACAGAAAAAATGACTGAGTGGGAAAGAAATAATCCTTACGACACAGGCAAAAAAATTACTGACCGAATGGTGGTTTCATCGATTAATAATGGTGATTACCTCAAAGTTCAGGGCGTTGATTTTTCCAAAGGAACAAAATCTCTGGAAGTATCGGTGGCTTCAATGAATGGCGGAAGTATAGAAATCCACACCGATGCGGTGGACGGACCGATATTAGGAACCGTTCAGGTAATCGGAAAAGCGGAAGGCGACTTATTTAAAACCATTAAATCTCCAGTAAAAAATATGAAAGGCGTGCACGATGTGTATTTTGTATTCAAAGGAAGCAAAGACCTTTTCTACTTCGATTGGTGGAAATTTAGTGCAAGTTAAATAATTAAACAAACACTTCGACTCCGCTCAGTGTGACATTTCTAATATTAGCTGTTGTCATATTGAGCTTATCGGAATGTTTTAACAATGTCAGTCTGAGCGAAGTCGAAGACCTAGGTGAAGTTATGGACAATCCTATATTTTTTTAAATACAATGAATCATCTTAATCAATTTTAAAAATGTACAGATTTAAACTCTTTATTCTCAATTTCTTAATAGCTGGATGCTGGTTAAATGCACAGACTGTCGTTTGGTTAGATGAACTTGACCTGAGCGTTTCCACACAAGGTCACGGCAAACCGGGCATCAATACATCCGTCGCCGGAAAACCTTTGACGATTGCCGGCGAAGTGTTTAAAAGAGGTTTCGGAACACACGCCGAAAGTTCCCTGTTGATACAATTAGATGGAAAAGCAAAGACGTTTACGGCATTGGTAGGACTCGATGATGAGGTTAAAGAGCAGAATCCGGCAGTAGCTTTTGAAATTTATGGAGATAATAAAAAAATATGGTCTAGTGAATTAATGCATCTTGGTGATAAGGCAAAACCTGTATCTGTTTCATTAGAAGGCATTAACCAACTGGAATTGCTGGTAACAGATGGTGAAAACGGTCCTTATTATGACCACGCCAACTGGGTTGATGCAAAATTTGAAACCACAGGAGTGAATACCTTAAAAACATTCAATCCAATTTCATCAGAGGAATATATTTTAACGCCAAAATCTCCTGCAACGCCAAAAATCAATTCTGCAAAGGTTTTCGGCGTTCGCCCCGGCTCGCCTTTCCTGTTTAGGATTCCGGCAACAGGAGATCGACCGATGACATTCTCTGTAAAAGAGCTTCCGAAAGGATTAAAAATAGATCCGAAAACAGGAATCATCACAGGGAAACTGGATAAAAAAGGAACATCTGAAGTCAGTTTAATGGCTCAGAATGCAAAAGGAAAAACTTCAAAAAAAATCAAAATCGTTTGTGGAGATAAGATTGCGCTCACGCCGACGATGGGCTGGAACAGCTGGAATTGTTTTGGGCTAGAAGTTTCTTCGGAGAAAGTGAAAATTGCAGCAGATGCTTTGGTAAAAAGCGGTTTGGCAGATCACGGCTGGAGCTACATCAATATTGATGACTCGTGGCAGTACAATCGGGATTCTAAAGACCAAGCAAAAATGCGTGATGAAAAAGGATTTATTATTCCCAATTCAAAATTTCCAGATATGAAAGGTCTTGCAGATTATGTACATTATAACGGATTAAAAATGGGAATCTATTCTTCTCCTGGTCCGTGGACTTGCGGCGGCTGTGTCGGCAGCTACGGTTACGAAAAACAGGATGCCGAAATTTATTCAAGATGGGGCATCGATTATTTAAAATACGACTGGTGCAGCTATGGCGGCGTGATAGATGGCTTGCCGGAAAACGACGCTTTCAAAGTTCCTTCCCTCGCTTTTCAGGGCGGAGGTGACCCGGAAAAAGGAGTGAAACCTTTCAAAGTGATGGGCGATTTGCTTCGTCAGCAACCGAGAGATATTGTGTATAATCTTTGTCAGTACGGGATGGGAGACGTCTGGAAATGGGGCGATAAAGTTGATGCGCAGTCGTGGAGAACCACCAATGATATTACCGATACTTGGGCAAGCGTCAAAGGCATTGCATTGGCTCAGGATAAAGCCGCTCCGTTTGCGAAACCAGGCAATTGGAACGATGCAGATATGCTAGTTGTTGGCGAAGTAGGTTGGGGAAATCCTCACAAGAGCCGTCTTAAACCGGACGAGCAATATCTCCACATCAGCCTTTGGAGTATATTTTCAGCGCCTTTGCTTATTGGTTGTGATTTAGAAAAATTAGATGATTTTACATTAAATCTTTTAACGAATGATGAGGTAATTGCCGTCAATCAGGATGTTTTAGGGAAACAGGGAATGTGTCTACAAACTATCGGAGAGCTCAGAGTTTATGTCAAAGAGCTGGAAGACGGAGGAAAAGCAGTTGCTTTTACCAATTTCGGAAGGGAAAAAGTGAAGATGAATTATAAAGATTTTTCGAAGTTGGGAATAGCTGGAAAACAAACCGTTCGTGATTTATGGAGGCAAAAAGATATTTCAAAATTAAATACAACTAACGAAAGCCTGCCACTGGATATTCCGGCGCACGGTGTGGCTTATTATAAATTTATTCAGAATTAATTATAAATATTTGAATATGAATAATTTAAAATTGAAATCTTTACTAAGCTCATTGATATTAACGAATGCAATTTGTCTTTTTGCTCAGAATCCAATAGTCCAGACCCATTTTTCGCCGGACCCTGCACCGATGGTGTATAAAGATAAAATGTACGTTTACACAGGAGACGACATTCCGGGATACGATTTTTATTATATGACGAAATGGAGGGTTCATTCATCCGAAGATATGGTCAACTGGACAGACCACGGTGTTCCAATTTCCTTAGAATCCTTCAGCTGGGCTCGTGACCGCGCCTGGGCATCACAATGTATACAGCGAAACGGCAAATTTTACTGGTACATCTGTGCCCAAACCGTTAATAATGATATGGCAATTGGTGTTGCCGTTTCAGATACTCCGACAGGACCATTTAAAGATGCGCTCGGAAAACCATTGATTACAACGGGAAGCTGGGACAATATCGACCCGACGGTTTTCATAGATAAAGACGGGCAAGCCTATCTCTATTGGGGAAACAGCCATCTTTTTTATGTAAAGCTCAACAAAGATATGGTTTGGTATGAAGGGAAAATTACTGAAATTCCACAGTCGGTGGAATCATTTGGCGGACTCAGACGTCCCGGAAAAAGTGATGAGGTTTTGCAAAAGCAAGAGCAATTTGAAGATGTTTTTGTGGAAGGACCTTGGTTTTACAAGCGTAATAAACAATATTATCTGATGTACGCAGGAATGACCGGACGTACAGAATGTCTGTCTTACGCCACAAGCTCATCACCAACAGGTCCCTGGAAATATCAGGGCAAAATAATGACCGACCAGCCGACCAACAGCTTTACCAACCACGGCGGAATCATTGATTTCAAAGGGAAATCCTACTTGTTTTATCATACAGGATTATTGCCGGGTGCCGGAAGCTACGGCAGATCAACAGCCATTGAAGAATTTAAATATAATCCGGACGGTAGCATTCCGAAAATTATAATGACCAAAGAAGGCGTAAATCCAATAGGAACGGTAAATCCCTACAAAAGAAACGAAGCAGAAATGATTGCGTGGTCCGAAAAATGCAAAACCGCCGAAAATAAGAAAACCGGAGTTTATGTAACCGAAACAAGAACAGGTGGATTCGTTAAAGTCCGTTCTGTAGATTTTGGAAGTCAGGGAGCCTCGGAATTTTCAGCTTCCATAGCTGCCGGACTTGACGGAGGAATTCTGGAAGTCCGTTTAGACAGTGTTAAAGGAATAAAATTAGCCCAAATTGAAGTGCCGAGAACAGGAGACTGGGACGTCTGGAAAACTTTGACAGCCAAAATTTCAGAATCCGTTTCAGGCGTTCACGATGTGTATTTTGTCTTTCAGGGAAAAAATATCACGGCAGGTCGTGAGCTTTTTAATTTCGATTACTGGAGTTTTCAGAAAAAATAATGTTTGAATGTTAATTATTTAAAAATGAAGAAAAATATAATAAAGTCAGCGTTAAGTACTCTGTTAATAGGATATGCAGGAGTTTTGTCTGCACAGAATCCCATTATTCAAACCGCTTACACCGCCGACCCGGCGCCGATGGTGTTCAATGACCGTTTGTATGTTTACACGAGTCACGACGAAGACGATTCTACGTGGTTTACAATGAATAACTGGAAATTATATTCTACCAACGATATGGTCAACTGGACAGATCACGGCGTTATTCTTTCCTACAACGATTTTGATTGGGCAAAGCGTGATGCGTGGGCGGCTCAGTGTATCGAGAGAAACGAGAAATTTTTTATGTATGTGCCAATGATTTCCAAAACCAATAACAAAGGTGCAATTGGAGTTGCAGTTGGCGACAGTCCGTTTGGGCCGTTTCACGACCCATTAGGAAAACCTTTAGTTCAGAGTAAATGGGGCGATATTGACCCGACGGTTTTCATTGATGATGACGGTCAGGCACATTTGTATTGGGGAAATCCGAAACTTAAATATGTAAAACTCAATGAAGATATGATTTCTTATTCCGGCGATATTGTTGAAGTTCCGATGACCGAAGAATCTTTCGGAAAGCGGGAAGGAAATCCGGAAAGACCGACGAAGTATGAAGAAGGTCCGTGGTTGTACAAACGAAAAAATCTCTACTATCTCTTCTGGCCGGGCGGTGCATTACCTGAATTTATCGGCTATTCGACAAGCAAAAGTCCGCAAGGTCCGTGGAAATATGGCGGAATTATAATGCCTGCAGAAGGAAAATCTTTTACCAATCATCCCGGCGTGGTTGATTTCAGAGGGAAAACCTACTTTTTTTATCACAATGGTGCATTGCCGGGCGGAAGTGGGTTCACACGTTCAGTAAGCGTGCAGGAATTAGAATTTAATAAAGATGGCTCTATTTCACCTTTCAAAATGACCAATGGGATTACGAAAGCTATTGCAACCGTTAATCCTTACACATTCAATCAGGCGGAGATGATTTCGTGGTCAGAAAATGTAAAATCTTATCAAAATAAAGTTGCGGGAGTTTTCATTAAAGCAAAGAAAAGCGGAGCCTACACAAGCGTAAAAAATGTTGATTTTGGAAAAGATGGCGCAACAAATTTTTCTGCAAGAGTAGGAACCACGCATAACGGCGGAGTTACAATGGATATTCATTTGGACAGTTTGGACGGACCGATTGCGGGAACTGTAAAAGTCCCGATGACTGGTGGAGATGACCGTTTTGAAACGGTTAAAATTAATGTATCCAACAAAATTACAGGCACTCACAATCTTTATTTCGTTTTCAATGGCAAAGCGGAAAAAGACATTATGTTTTTCGATTATTGGATGTTTTCAAAATAAATCAGAATGAAAAAATTTACACTTTTATTTCTATTATTAATAAGCTTTTGTTTTTTATCGAATGTCAAAGCACAAGTTGCCGAAGTTTCAAGTCCGGATGGAAAGTTAAAGCTTGAAGTTTTTTCAGAAAACGGAAATGCATTATATTCTTTGAATTTTCAGGGAAAAATGATGCTCGAAAAATCTCCGTTGGGTTTAGTAACCAATGAATCTGATTTCTCTAAAAATTTAAAATTCATCAACAGCAAGAAAGATTTCGTTTCCAAAAAATACAGCAACGAAAAAATTAAAAAGTCAGAAGTTGAGTACAAAGCCAATACGCTGACTGTCAATTTTATCAATGCAAACGAACATACTATTGGGATTGAATTTCAGGTAAGTGATAATAATATTGCTTTTAGATATGAAATTCCGCCAATGAAAGAACGCTTCAGCATTGTCGTACAATCGGAAATTACTGGATACAGATTTCCTCAAAAGACGACAACATTTCTTTCGCCAATGATGAAGCCGATGACTGGTTTTGCACGCACCGCACCGAGCTACGAAAGCGGCTACAAAGCCGATGCAGAATTAGGAACGAAAGCTGATTATGGTTACGTTTTCCCTGGGCTTTTTCATATCGGAAACGAGGGCTGGGTTTTGCTTTCAGAAACTGGAGTTAGTAGTTTGTATTGTGCTTCTCATCTCAACACCACTTCAGATAAAAATCTTTACCGAGTTGCTTATCCGAATATGGCGGAAAATAACGGATTCGGAAGTTCAGGAGCAGCAATTTCTTTGCCCGGGAAAACTCCGTGGAGAACCATTACGATTGGAAATTCTTTGAAACCGATAGTTGAAACGACCATTCCATTTGATGTTGTAGAACCTCTTTATGAACCTTCGCAGAAATATCAGTTCGGAAAATCTACCTGGAGCTGGATTCTATGGCAGGATAACAGTATGAATTATGACGATCAGACCAAATTTATTGATTTGGCATCAAAACTTAATTATGAATTCATTTTGATGGATGCGCTTTGGGATAAAAATATCGGCAAAGACCGGATGAAAGAACTCGTTCAATACGCCAAATCTAAAAATGTGGGAGTAATGCTTTGGTATAATTCCAACGGAGCCGCCAATGATGCGCCAATGGGACCAAGAAACAAAATGAGCACTTCTGTAGAACGCAAAAAAGAAATGAAATGGCTGAAAGAAATCGGTGTAAAAGGTCTGAAAGTCGATTTTTTTGGTGGCGACAAGCAGGAAACGATGCGTCTGTACGAAGATATTTTGTCGGATGCCAATGATTTTGGTCTGATGATTATTTTCCACGGCGCTACTTTGCCGAGAGGTTGGGAAGTAATGTACCCGAATTATGCTGGAAGCGAAGCTGTTTTAGCCTCGGAAATGCTTTACTTTTCGGAAGATGTCCGTAAGCAGGAAGCATTTTTTGCAACCTTACATCCTTTCATCAGAAATACGGTGGGAAGTATGGAGTTTGGCGGAACTTTTCTGAATAAATTTTTAACGAAATCCAATAAAGAAAAGAACAGAAGATTAACCACAGATGGTTTTCAGTTGGCGACAGCAGTTTTGTTTCAGAATCCGATTCAGATGTTTGGAATAATGCCGAATAACCTGACTGATGCTCCAAAATTCCAGTTGGATTTTATAAAAGAAGTTCCCACGCTTTGGGATGAAACGGTTTTCATCGATGGTTATCCCGGAAAATATTCTGTGATAGCGAGAAGGCATAATGACAAATGGTATGTTGCGGGTGTAAATGCTGAAAAAACTTCTAAAAAACTTACACTCAATCTTCCAATGTTGGCTGGTAAAAATCTGGAGCTTATTAATGATGATAAAAGTGGAAACACTTTTACAAAAACAGTTTCCATCAATAAAAAAGGAGAATTTGAAATTGAAATTCAGCCAAATGGAGGATTTGTATTGAAGAATTAAAGCAGGGATAATTTGGGCAGCTTAATCCGTCTTCCACTCCCGCTTTTTTGCTCGTCGTGCCTCCTCACAAAAAGAGCTCCGTTCAAGCCGGGCTGCGTGCAATTCGCAACCGATCAATGTTAAACTAAACCTTATAGGTTTTCAGAATCTATAAAGTTTCAATTAAATCAAAATAAAGATTATGAACAGATTACCGATACTATTTCTCGTTGTATTATTGTTTGGTGCTTGTTTTAATGCAAAGGCAACCGAACCTTTTATCACCAGAGAAAAAAGCAACGATGCCATTCTTCTGAAAGAAAAATCAGTTAAGATTTCATTATTTACAAATGATAATATCGATGCAGGAATATTAAGAGCCATCAAAAACCTACAATCCGATTTTCAGAAAGTAACAGGTGAACAACCTAACATACTGAATCAGATTTCCGAAATGAATACTCCTTTAATCATCATTGGAACTATAGGAACCAAATCGGTGATTGATGATTTAATCAGACAAAAAAAGATTGACGGAAAAGCATTAAACGGAAAACGTGAAAAATACATTATCCAAAATATTAGCAATCCGTTTCCCGGAGTTTCGGAAGCCATTGTGATTGCAGGCAGCGACAAACGAGGAACCATTTATGGTATTTATGAAGTGTCTCGGCAAATCGGCGTTTCACCCTGGCATTACTGGGCAGATGTTCCGGTGGAAGCAAAAGAAAATTTATACTTCAAAAAAGGAATGTATACCGACGGAGAACCTGCCGTAGAATACCGCGGAATTTTCCTGAATGATGAAGAACCTTCGCTTGGCGGTTGGGCAAGAGCAACTTTCGGCGGCATCAATTCTAAATTTTACGAAAAGATTTTTGAGCTGCTTCTTCGCTCCAAAGCCAATTATCTCTGGCCTGCGATGTGGGGAAAAGCATTCTATGACGATGATGCGTTGAGCGGACCTTTAGCCAACGAAATGGGAATCATAATGGGAACTTCTCACCACGAACCGATGGCACAGGCTCAGACGGATTGGCACAGATACATCAAAAAAAATAACCTTCCGAACGTTTGGGATTATTCTAAAAATGCTAAAGTGTTGCAGGATTTCTGGAAAGCCGGAATAGTAAGAAGCAAAAACTGGGAAAAATTAGTCACTGTCGGAATGCGTGGCGACGGTGATGAAGCGATGGGAGAGGGAACTAATATTTCTTTGCTTGAAAATATTGTAAAAGACCAGCGCAAAATCATTCAGAATGTTACTGGTAAAAATCCAAACAAAACGCCTCAGGTTTGGGCTTTGTATAAAGAAGTTCAGGATTATTATGACAAAGGAATGAGAGTTCCGGATGATGTGATTCTGTTGTTTTGTGATGACAACTGGGGCAACGTGAGAAAGCTTCCTGACCTTTCAAAGCCTTTGCACAAAGGTGGTTACGGAATGTATTATCATTTCGATTATGTAGGCGGTCCGAGAAATTCCAAATGGATTAACATCAATCCAATTCAGAGAGTTTGGGAGCAGATGAATCTTTCTTACGAGCATAAAGTAGACAAAGTCTGGGTCGTGAATGTGGGTGATTTAAAACCAATGGAATTTCCGATCAGTTTCTTCCTGGAAATGGCTTGGAATCCGAAACAATTTAACTCTAAAAATCTTTTGGCATTCACCGAAAAATGGGCTGCGCAGCAATTTGGCGAAAAACATTCAAAAGAAATTGCCAGAATGATTAATCTTTACGCTAAATACAACCGTAGAGTTACACCAGAAACCCTTGACAGCAAAACATTTAGCTTGGAAAATTATAATGAATTTGAAACGGTTTTGAATGACTACAGATCTTTGGCGGTGGATGCATTACGTTTGAAAGACCAAATTCCTACTCAATATCAGGATGCATACTATCAGTTGGTTCTTTATCCGATTGATGCTTGCAGCAATTTGTATGAGATGTATTATGCAGTTGCCAAAAACAGGGAATTGGCAGCCCAAAATGATCTTAAAGCCAATAATTATGCAGATAAAGTAAAAGAATGTTTCGAAAGAAATGCGTACCTCGATAATAAATATAATAATGAGATTTCAGGCGGAAAATGGACACATATGATGGATCAGATGAAAATAGGGTACAAAGCTTGGTTTGACGGAAAGGAAAATATAATGCCTGAAGTCACTTATGTTTCGGAAGCAAATGCTCCGAAAGAGAAAGTTTTTCAGGAGAAAAATGGTTATGTTTCAATTGAAGCCGAAAATTTTGCAAGAATGAATAATTCAGACCAAATTCATTGGGAAGTTATTCCTGATTTCGGGAAAACAAAATCCGGTATCACCACTTTTCCTCAAAACGCTTATCCAAAAACTGATGAAAATATTTATCTGGAATACGACATTAATTTCGAATCCAAAGGCGAATTTGAAATTCAGCTTCTTTTAGCTCCAACCCTTAATTTCAACCACAACAAAGGATTGCGCTACGAGATTTCCTTTGATGGCGGAATTCCTCAAACCATTAATTTCAATGGACATTACAAAGGCGAATTAGGAAGATGGCAGTCGGAACACATTATTAAATCAATTACAAAACATCAGATTTCCCAACCGGGAAAACATAATTTACGTTTCAGAGTTTTAGAACCGGGAATTGTTTTAGAAAAGATTTTAATCAATACTGGAGGAGTTAAGTCAAGTTATTTGGGAGCACCGGAAAGTGAAATTTTAGAAAATAAATAGATTCTCATTAGCAAGAATTATTGTTAAATCAGCCCTTTCAGAATTTAAACTCTGAAAGGGTTTTTGATATAAGTCTTAATTTCAATAAAATTACCCATCGATTTTCTGAAAAATATAGCTGATCTTTTACAGCTCGACCGAGAGCAAAATCCAATCGTTGAACAAAAAATTAACTGATTTCTCAAATTTTAATTTTCACGAACGAATTAAGGAGGTATCGCTTATTTTTTAAGCCATTTATCAATCAAAATCAATAGTAAAATTCTGTATTATTTAATATCTATAATTTTTTTTTCAGCATAATTAATAAGATGCTTATCATAATTATCCATATCTAGTGACGGGTGTATATAAATATGAGTTGTTTTTAATCTCCTTTCGATACTTACTTTAATATTAACTAATCATTAACACAATGATAACATAATCATATTTCTATTGATTTTAATATTATGTATTTTTATGATAAGTAGTTAAAAAATTATTAATTTAGTAATTAAATATGTTATTTTATTGAATTATTTGTTATATTAGTGTCGAATAACATTTAATACTGAAATTAATATGAATGCTATGAAATTTATCAACTGATTTTATTCGGCTGAACGAGTAAAAAGATTGTTATGCAATTTTAGGAAGATCTAAAAGTGATTCGATAACTGTCACTCCAAAAAAACTTCACATGATCCATAAAGATGCTTTTCCTAAATGCATCAGGAATTGAATTGTCTTTTTTGAAAAAATATTGCAGCTACTAAAAACTAATTTGAAAGTCGAAAATTATTAAAAATAAAACTTTACATTATGAAAAAAACTATCTTAAAATTAATAAACAGAATTGCTTTTATTGCAAGTGTTGTGTTAACCTGGCAAGTAAATGCGCAAACGCCGAAAGTCCGTATAGACAACACTACACCAAGACAAAAAATCACAGGTTTCGGTGGTTTTGTATGCAGTCCTCAGTTTGCTTATGACCATATGACTCCTGCTGAAATAGATAAAATGTGGGGAACAAACAGCGAGGCAGGATACAATATTATGAGACTTTATATTCCTACAACTCAGGCAAACTGGAGTGCAGCTTTAGCCACTGCGCAAAAAGCAAAATCTTTGGGTTTGATTATTTTTGCCAGCCCGTGGTCTCCGCCTGCCGAATGGAAAACCAACGGTAATGATGCCGGAACTTATAATGGCGTGGAAGGTTTTTTAAAAGAAGAAAATTATGCAGATTTTGCCAATTATCTCAATGATTTCGTAGTTTATCTCAGAAATAATGGTGTAGAGTTATATGCAATATCACTTCAGAACGAGCCGGATTATGTCGTGAGTTATGCTGGTTGTACCTACACTCCGGCTCAAATAACCAATTTCTTAAAAAATTATTCAGACGTCATTTCCTGTAGAATCATTGCACCGGAAACTGTTGGGATGTCAAACAATTATGCCAGTGCGCTTCTTGCTGCAGACGTATTACCGAAATTTGAAATTTACGCAGGACATCAATATGGCGGGATTGGTTCTACATACAAAGGATTTCTGAGTACTAATAAGGAAATCTGGATGACAGAATATCTCATCAACTGGAATTCAAATGGTGGAACAAGAAATTTCTCCTGGAGCACAGATGCATTTGACTTTGCGAAAAGTGTAAATGATGTATTAGTAGGCGGAGGAAATGCATGGATCCATTACGCTACGAAAAGATATTACGGAATGATGGGAGACGGTCAGTTTGGAACTGTAGCAGGTGGAATCACCAAACGAGGATACATACTTTCCCACTTTGCAAAATATACCACAGGTTCCAAAAGACTGGATGCGATATGGAGTGATCAGGGTTCTATGCAAGGATCGGCTTATATCAATGAAACCGCTGATAAAGTGACGCTGATGGTTTTCAATTCCTCAGCTAGCACTTATACTCTGAAAGTAGATTTGCCATTTTACACGACATCAGCTCAGAAAATCTTGACCAATGAAACAACTAATATGGTTTCCTCAAACCTGAATTTTACTGAGACATTTCGCCCTACAATTCAGGTAAATCCTTCCAGTGTTATAACTTTCGTTTTTGATAAGAGTAATATCCGAGAAGTTTCCAATATGACGGGACAAGATGTTAATTATAATAAAATAGAGAATCAAACAGTTACAAATTCTGCTTTTGGTACAGCTTACCAATTAAGTGGTAAAACCGCTACTTTGTATAACTCTACACCATTAATCAGTTCCAATACGACGGATGCCAGCGGATATGTGAGTTTGGACGATCGTTATAATAAACTGGTTTTCCACGTGAATAGTTTTACTACGAGCAATCTTGCAACTTCATCCAATACGACACTTTATTATATAGATAATGCAGGAGTTGTGAAGTCATATAATTATGGAACTGTAAATTTACCATCATCCGGATCTTCCAATTTCGATTTGGTTTTTGATATTTCAAGAGCTGTTCTTACGACTGGTTGTAAAGGTATTATAGGGCTTAGAAATGGTAACTTCAGCTCAATTCTTACTTTTAATTTCGGAGATGTTTATTTTGGAATTTCGAATGAGAAAGCAATGAAATTTGCCGGAGTTTATTCAGACGGAGACAGCAATCTGATGGATGTTTATGAAAACACTTATTATACATCATTGGATTTTACCAACGTAACGAATATCAATACATCTGCAAATTGGAAAAGCAAAATGACTAATACCAACAGTCTTTTCTACGTAAGCAGTGGCTCTGGTTTCCGTACAGATTCCAAAGCTGCAAATTCAAATGTTGTTTCAGGAACTACTTGTGCTTCATTGGAATTGTCCGATCAGGGAGGTGATTTTAATGCACCATTTAATTTCACGGCAACTGCGGCTTCTTATACTAAAACAGTTAGTGGCTATGCGGTTCTTGTTCTTCCGTTCGAAGCTGGTGTTCCAAATGGAATACAAGCTTATACAATGATGCCTTCATCATCCAAAGTCTTGTGTACCTCTGTTCCAAATGGAAAAATTCCTGCTAATACACCTGTGTTAATAAATGGAAATGGAACTTTTACTTTCACAGGATCAGGATCAGTTTCCACACCAAAAGCGATCGTTTCAAATCAGTTCAATGCGGATTATAGTTCGGTAAAAGCATACACGGGAGGATATGTTCTGAAAACGGTAAGTGGAACGACAGGATTCTACAAAATTACAAGCGGAAGTGAGGCTGTTTCTTCTTTCAGTGCCTATATTTCTGAAGAAAATCCTTATTCAGTTTCGATGTTACCATTGGAATTCGAGACACTTGCTGCAGAAAATACTTCCAATTCCAAAGTACAGATTTATCCGAATCCTGCTAAAAATGAAATTTTCGTTGATTGGAAATCAGCTGATGCAGTGTATTCTATCATTGATGCAAAAGGAGGCATAGTTTCTTATAAAGCAAAATTGACCAACGGCAAAAACAGAATTGATGTTTCAAAATTTCCTTCCGGATTATATTTTATTGAGATATCCGAATCAGGGAAAAACATCAAAAGTAAATTTATAAAACAATAACCTCATTCATATTTTTTCAAATTAATTTTTAGGAAGTCACCGGTTTATTCTGGTGACTTTTTATTTAATAATTTATAATTAAGTGTAATATATACATTTATTTAAAATAGAATGTTATATTTGTTTTTAATAGAATTGGTATTTCTTCAGTTTGAAATAAAATTCATCTTCCGAAAGCATTTTAAATATTTCCTAATGAAAAAGATTATACTTTCCTTATCAATCTTCGTTTGTGCATTTTCATCCGCACAGAATTTCAAACATTCCTTTCAAAATCCAAAACTTCCTGTCGAACAGAGAATCGAAAATCTTCTCGGATTATTAACCGTCGAAGAAAAAATCGGAATGATGATGGATAATTCCAAAGCAGTTCCAAGACTCGAAATTCCCGCTTACGGATGGTGGAATGAGGCACTTCACGGCGTCGCCAGAGCCGGAACAGCGACTGTTTTTCCACAAGCCATTGGTTTAGCAGCAACCTGGGACGTTCCGGAACATCTTAAAACTTTCGAAATGATCTCTGACGAAGCCAGAGCAAAATACAACAAATCTTTCGATGAAGCCAATAAAACCGGACGTTACGAAGGTCTGACATTCTGGACGCCGAACATCAATATTTTCCGCGATCCGAGATGGGGAAGAGGTCAGGAAACTTACGGAGAAGATCCTTATCTTACTTCTGTTTTGGGGGTTGCTGCGGTAAAAGGTTTGCAGGGAAATGATCCTAAATATTTTAAAACACACGCCTGCGCCAAACATTTTGCCGTTCACAGCGGTCCGGAGTGGAACCGTCATTCTTACAATGCCGAAATTTCCAAAAGAGATCTGTATGAGACCTATCTTCCTGCTTTTAAAGCATTGGTTTTAGAAGGAAATGTTAGGGAGGTGATGTGTGCTTATAACGCTTTTGATGGACAGCCTTGCTGTGCAAACAATACTTTATTGACAGAAATTCTTCGGGGAAAATGGAAATACGATGGGATGGTAGTTTCCGACTGTTGGGCTTTGGCAGATTTCTATCAGGAAAAATACCACGGAACCCATCCCGATGAAAAAAGTACTGCTGCAGATGCACTTAAACATTCTACAGATTTAGAATGTGGTGATACGTATAACAATCTTAATAAATCTCTAGCCAGCGGATTAATCACCGAAAAAGACCTCGATATATCAATGCGAAGAATCCTCAAAGGCTGGTTTGAGCTCGGAATGCTTGACCCAAAATCTTCTGTTCATTGGAATCAAATTCCATATTCGGTGGTAGATTCGGATGAACATAAGAAACAGGCTTTGAAAATGGCTCAAAAATCTATTGTGCTGATGAAAAACGAGAAGAATGTCCTGCCTTTAAATAAAAGCATTAAAAAAATAGCAGTAGTCGGTCCCAATGCTGATGACGGAATTATGCAATTAGGAAATTACAACGGGACGCCTTCTTCAACGGTTACAATTTTAGATGGAATCAAAGCTAAATTTCCAAACGCTGAAATTATTTATGAGAAGGGAAGTGAAGTCGCAGATCCATCTTCAAGAACTTCTCTTTACCCCAATTTTATCAGTCAGAAAAACGGACAAAAAGGAATGAAGGTAGAGTTTTTTAACAATAATGAATTCAAAGGAAATCCTGCCAATATTTCAGTCAATAGAACAGGAATCAGCTACAACAGCTTTGGCGGAACACAGCTTGCACCAAATGTCGGAAGAGAAAATACTTCTGCAAAAATTTCGGGTATTTTTAAAAGCACTTATATTGGTGAAGTAATATTTTCCGCGGCTACATCAGATATTTACACACTTTTTGTTGACGGCAAAGAAATCGCTACAAGAAAAGGTCCCGATGCAAGACATCCTTCGGAATTTTCTGTGAAAATGGAGAAAGGAAAAGAATATTTGGTAGAACTTCGACACAGTCAAAAAGGGAAATACGTAAGCATTTCCTTTGAAGTGTACAGAAAAGACCCGGTAAATTTTGCCTCAGTAAAAGATAAAGTGAAAGATGCAGATGTGATTGTGTTCGCAGGCGGACTTTCCCCAAGTCTTGAAGGTGAAGAAATGCAGGTAAGCGCCGAAGGTTTCAAAGGTGGTGACAAAACTTCAATAGAACTTCCTAAAGTTCAGCGTGAACTGTTGGCAGAATTGAGAAAAACAGGAAAACCTGTTGTTTTTGTACTCTGTACAGGAAGTGCGCTTGGCTTACAGCAGGACGAAAAAAATTATGACGCATTGCTTAATGCCTGGTACGGAGGACAATCCAGCGGAACTGCTGTGGCAGACGTTTTAGCGGGAGATTACAATCCGTCTGGAAAGTTGCCGATTACTTTCTACAAAAATCTGGAGCAACTAGATAATGCACTTTCAAAAACCAGCAAGCATCAGGGTTTTGAAAATTATGATATGCAGGGAAGAACCTATCGTTATATGATCGAGAAACCTTTGTACGCATTCGGTCACGGTTTAAGTTATTCAAAATTCACTTATGGAGATGCTAAATTGAGTAAAAACTCTATTAATTCTAAAGAAAATTTGACTATTACAATTCCGGTTACCAACATTTCAGAAAGAGACGGCGAAGAAGTGGTGCAGGTTTATGTGAAAAGAAATAACGATGCTTTGGCTCCTGTAAAGACTTTAAGAACTTTTGAAAGAGTTTTGATTAAATCTAAAGAAACAAAAAACATCCAACTGACGATTTCTCAGGAATCATTCAAATTTTACGATGAAAAAGCAGATGATTTGGTTTCAAAACCTGGCGATTACACCATTTTTTACGGTGGAACGTCTGATAATGCAGGATTGAAACGTATGCAGTTAAAAGTCAAATAAACTATTCTCAATTTAGGAAACCTTATAGGTTTATCAATAAACAGAAATACTACTCAATTTAAAAGTTTATTATTAGAGATGTCACACTGAGCGTAGTCGAAGTGTCTGTTTGAACAATCAAAAAATAGTATCAATGAAAACTAAAAATAAAATCTTCACCCTTCTTCTTTCAGGTTGCGTTGCATTTTCATCGGCACAAACCTCAAAGTTTACTTTAGATTTAGACGGAACATCTACCAACATCAAAATCAAGCCAACGATGTACGGAATTTTCTTTGAAGACATCAATTTTGCAGCAGATGGCGGTATTTATGCCGAGCTCATCAAAAATCGAAGTTTTGAATTTGATGAACCGTTGACGGGCTGGAAACAGCAAAACACAAAAACACTTTCTCCCAATCTGGATTCAGGTTTTCTGACGATTTATTCGGATAATTCCAAAACCAATAAAAACTACGCAAGAATAACAGTTTACAATGACAAAAATTATATTTTGGAGAACGAAGGTTTCAGGGGAATCGGACTTCATCAGAACTCGAAGTATGATTTTAGTTTCGACTTGGAAAATGTATCAGGAAACATTTCTGCCGTCAACGCAAGTCTGATTGATGAAAACGAAAAGATAATCTCGACAGTTCCCATTCTCATTAAAGGAAAAGGATGGCAAAAATATACGGCTGTTTTTTCTCCATCAAGAACAGTTGAAAAAGCAAAACTTCAAATCACTTTTACCGGAAACGGCGTGGTAAATATGGATATGATTTCGCTCTTCCCGCAAGACACTTGGAAGGGACGAAAAAGTGGTTTGCGAAAAGATTTGGTTCAGAAATTATATGATTTGCAACCCGGATTTTTACGTTTTCCCGGAGGTTGTATAGTCGAAGGAAGAACCCTTGCAGAAAGATATCAATGGAAAAAAACTTTAGGAAATTTCGCCGACAGAGAATATCTCATCAACAAATGGAGTTCCGGATTTGCCCATCGCCTGACTCCCGATTATTATCAGTCATTCGGATTGGGTTTTTATGAATATTTCCAGCTTTCCGAAGATTTGGGAGCAGAACCTTTACCGATTTTAAGTTGTGGAATGGCGTGCCAGTTCAACACAGCCGAATTGGTTCATTTGGAGGAATTAAATCCTTTCGTTCAGGATGCTTTGGATTTAATCGAATTTGCCAATGGAAACGAAAGTACAAAATGGGGAAAAATCCGTGCTGAAATGGGACATCCGAAACCATTCAATATGAAATATATCGGTGTAGGGAACGAGCAGTGGGGAGAAGATTACATTGAGCGATACAAAATTTTTGAAAAAGCCATTCACGACAAATATCCAGACATCCAAATCATTTCCGGAAGCGGGCCTTCGCCTGACGGAGAATTCTTTGAATATGGCTGGAAAGAGTTAAAAAAACTCAATGCACAAATTGTCGATGAGCATTATTACAATTCGCCCGAATGGTTTACAAAAAATGCAGGAAGATATGATGCTTACGATCGTTCCGGACCAAAAGTTTTTGCAGGGGAATATGCAGCACAATCAGTTGGGGTTGTGAAACCTGACAATAAAAATAACTGGCAGACCGCATTGTCAGAAGCTGCTTTTATGACCGGATTGGAAAGAAATGCAGATGTTGTCACAATGACTTCTTATGCACCGCTTTTTGCCCACACAGACGGTTGGCAATGGACACCGGATTTAATTTGGTTCAATAATCTCCAGTCGTATGCGACACCAAATTATTATGTTCAGAAATTATTTTCCAATAATAAAGGAACCGATTTAATTAAAATTTCTGAAAACGGGAATGCTGTAAAAGGTCAAAATCAACTCTTTGCATCGGCGGTGAATGACAGTGAAAATAATGAAGTGATTATCAAAATTGTCAATACAGATTCTCACGAAAAATCAATTGAAATCAATCCAAAAGATATCAAATTAGGAAGCAAACTGACTAAAACAACCTTAACATCATCACAACTTTCTGATGAAAATAATTTTGAAACAGAAAACATAAAACCTCTTGAAGAGAATTCTGTGATTAAAAAAGGGAAATTTTCTGTTCAAATCCCAGCCAATTCTTTCGTTGTTTTAAAGGTAAAATAGCCTTTAAGTACAATCAATAAAAGAAAAATAAAAATTAAGTGTAATATTTACATTTATTTAAAATAAAAATTTATATTTGTTTAAATCTCTCAATAAGAGAAATGTAAAAATTTATTAAAATTTAATTCATTATAAAAATGAAGAAATATGTTATCGGGTTAGACTATGGAACAGATTCAGTACGTGCAGTCCTGATTGATACAGAAAACGGAGCCGAGCTCGCAACATCCGTAAGCTACTACCAAAGATGGACAGAAGGAAAATTCTGCCAGCCGGAGCAAAACCAATTTCGTCAGCATCCTTTAGATCATATTGAAGGCTTGGAAAAAACCATTTCCGATGTTGTCAAAGAAAGTGGAGTAGCACCCGAAAGTATTGTCAGCATCTGTATCGATACCACTGGTTCATCACCGCTTCCGGTAAACAAAGAAGGAATTGCCTTATCCCTTTTGCCTGAATTTTCAGAAAATCCAAATGCAATGATGGTATTGTGGAAAGACCATACTTCAATTTCAGAAGCCGAGGAAATCAACCATTTGGCGAGAAATTGGGGCGGCGAAGATTATACCAAATTTGAAGGCGGAATCTATTCCTCCGAATGGTTTTGGGCGAAAATTCTCCACATCAACAGAGTTGATGAAAATGTAAAAAATGAGGCTTACAGCTGGATGGAACATTGCGATTATATCACATTTCTCCTTTCCAACAATCAGGATTTGGCAACTTTTAAAAGAAGCCGTTGTGCGGCCGGTCACAAAGCGATGTGGCACGAATCGTGGAACGGATTGCCGTCAAAAGATTTCCTTGGTCAGTTAGACTCGTCTTTAGCTGAACTTCGGGACAGATTGTACGATAAAACTTACACTTCCGATGAGGTTGCAGGAAATTTAAAACAAGAATGGGCAGCAAAACTAGGCTTGACAACCAACACCGTGATTGCCGTAGGAACTTTCGATGCCCATTCCGGAGCAGTCGGCGCAAAAGTGGAAGAGAATACTTTGATTAGGATTATGGGAACGTCAACCTGCGATATTATGGTTGCACATAACGAAATTATCGGAGACAAAACTGTGAAAGGAATTTGCGGACAGGTCAACGGTTCGGTTATTCCCGGATTGATTGGTTTGGAAGCAGGTCAGTCTGCGTTTGGAGATTTGTTGGCTTGGTACAAAGACATTCTGATGTGGCCAACGCAAAATATTCTGATGAATTCTAATGTCATCGATGAACATCAAAAACAAAAATTAAAAGAAGAAATAGAAAACAATCTCATCCGGAATCTCACTTTGGAAGCAGAAAAAATTCCACTTTCAGAAGCCGTTCCTATCGCATTGGATTGGGTGAACGGACGAAGAACGCCCGATGCCAATCAGGAACTGAAAGCCGCTATCAGCAATCTTTCTTTGGGGACTAAAACGCCGCATATTTTCAAAGCATTGGTGAATGCGATTTGTTTCGGTTCCAAAAAAATCGTTGACCGTTTCGAAGAAGAAGGTGTGAAAATCGAAAAGGTAATCGGAATCGGCGGTGTTGCCAGAAAATCACCTTTCATTATGCAGACGTTGGCAAATGTTCTCAATATGCCGATTGTTGTAGCAGCATCCGACCAGGCTCCAGCTCTAGGTGCAGCGATTTACGCAGCCGTTGCAGCAGGAATTTACACAAATGTTCAGGAAGCAAGCCAGAAAATAGGTTCCGATTTCGAAGCCGAATATTTCCCGCAGGCAGAGCACGTGGAAAAATATGCAGAATTAATGAGTCAATATCAGATTCTTGCTGACTTCACGGAAAACAATATCAAATCAAAGAAGAAGTTGATTGTTGACAGTTTATAGTTGATAGAAATCTTAAATAGGTCTTTGATAGCTCCGTAGGAGCGCACTGTTAATAGCTAAACATAATCATCCATACACATCAAGCCTCGTAGAGGCGACCTGTTATATAAATTATATAATTAAAACTAACAACTAACAACCAAAATGTTTATGGCAGCTTTATCCGCCCTCCGTTCCCGCTTTTTTGTTCCGCTTTGCTACACAAAAAGAGCTCCACTCAGGTCGGGCTGCGAACGATTCAGCGCTGGAATGAGCGGGCAATGTCATCCTGAGCTTGTCGAAGGAAGCCCGTTTAATAAATAAACAATCAAATCGGCTTTAGCCAAAACTTATTATAAATTTTGGCTAAATCCGAATGAGAATCAAAGATTAGACATCGGGCTAAAGCCCGACGCAATTGAAGAATCTCAATATCTAATTTTTCAATCTTTCAATCATTTAATAAAAATAAAATGAGCATCTATAAAGAACTCCAGAGAGAATGTTACGAAGCCAATATGCAGTTGGATGCTTTGAAGCTTGTTGTTTACACATTCGGAAACGTAAGTGCGGTCGACCGTGAAAAAGGAATCTTTGCCATCAAACCAAGCGGCGTTCCTTACGAACTTTTAAAACCAGAAGACATTGTGATTTTAGATTATGATGCCAACGTGGTCGAAGGAAATTTAAGACCATCTTCCGACACCAAAACCCACGCTTACCTTTACAAAAACTGGGAGAACATTGGCGGAATTTCCCATACACACGCCATTTATTCGGTCGCTTGGGCGCAGGCTCAAATGGACATTCCTATTTTTGGAACGACTCACGCAGACCATCTGACGACAGATATTCCTTGTGCACCGCCAATGCGAGATGATTTAATCGAAGGGAATTATGAATACAACACCGGAATTCAGATTTTGGATTGCTTCAAAGAAAAAGAACTGTCTTACGAAGAAGTCGAAATGGTTCTCATCGGAAATCACGGACCGTTCACCTGGGGTAAAAATGCAGACAAAGCTGTTTACAACAGCAAAGTCTTGGAAACCATTGCAGAGATGGCATATCGCACAAGACAAATCAATCCAGATGCACCACGCCTGAAAGATTCGCTCATCAAAAAACATTACGAACGAAAACACGGCAAAAACGCCTATTATGGTCAATAAAAAATTCATAATTAATCATTATAAAAACTATGTTAACACCTCTCAATACCAAAGAAATCTGGTTTATCACCGGAAGCCAGCATTTATACGGACCTGAAACATTAGCGCAGGTTGCAGAACATTCACAGAAAATTGTTGAAGCGCTTAATATTTCTTCATCAATTCCGGTAAAAGTTGTTCTGAAACCAACGGTAAAAACTACGGAAGAAATTTTTGAAACCCTTACAGCTGCTAATTTCTCAAAAGACTGTATCGGAATTGTAACCTGGATGCACACGTTTTCACCTGCCAAAATGTGGATTCGTGGTTTGACCGCTTTGCAAAAACCAATGCTGCATCTTCATACACAGTTCAATCAGGATATTCCGTGGTCTACGATGGATATGGATTTTATGAATCTGAATCAGGCAGCTCACGGCGACCGTGAATTTGGATTTATGGTAAGTCGTCTCCGCAAAAACAGAAAAGTAGTTGTGGGACATTGGGCGGATGAAAGGGTTCAGAAACAAATCGGAGACTGGAGCCGTGTGGCAGCAGGTTGGAACGATTGGCAAGGAGCGAAATTCGCTCGTTTTGGGGACAATATGAGATATGTTGCTGTAACCGATGGCGACAAAGTAGAAGCGGAAACCAAATTCGGATTTTCGGTAAATACCTGGGGAATCGGGGATTTGGTAAGTGTTGTCAATTCCATCGGCGATGGCGAAATCAAAATTTTGATAGAAGAATATGAAGCCTCATACAAAATGGCTGAATCTCTTCTTTCTGGCGGAAGCAACAGAAAATCTCTTGAAGCAGCAGCAAGAATAGAATTAGGTTTAGAAAAATTCCTGAAAGACGGAAACTTTAACGGTTTCTCAGATACTTTTGAAGACCTTCACGGTTTGGAACAACTTCCGGGAATTGCAGTTCAAAGATTAATGGAAAAAGGCTACGGATTTGCCGGAGAAGGTGACTGGAAAACAGCGGCTTTAGTTCGTGCGATGAAAACGATGGGACAAGGTCTGGAGGGCGGAAATGCCTTTATGGAAGATTATACTTATCATCTGAATCCTTCAAATCCTTCGGTTTTAGGTTCTCATATGTTGGAAGTTGACCCTGTTTTGGCAGTTGACAAACCGTCTTGTGAAATACATCCGTTAGGAATTGGCGGGAAAGCTGACCCGGTTCGTCTCGTTTTCAATTCAAGAGGAAATATCGATTCACTGAATGCCGCTTTGATGGATTTCGGAAATCATTTCAGACTTTTAATTAATAAAACAAAAGCGTTGGAAATCACGGAAGAATTACCAAAACTTCCTGTGGCAAGAGTTCTTTGGAAACCGCTTCCGGATCTTTACACGGCTGCTGAAGCGTGGATTTTGGCTGGTGGAGCGCATCATACGTGTTACAGCGAAAACATCAGTGCAGAAATGCTGGAAGATTTTGCAGAAATTGCAGGAATTGAATCTCTTGTTATCGATGAAGACACAAAAATCCGTGATTTTAAGAATACCCTTCGTTGGAATGAGATTTATTATCGTTAATCTTGCAAAATCATTCAGACTATGAAAAAAATAAGTTACAACCTGATTATTATTGCGCTTTTATGTATTTTCGGGTGCAATAAAAAAGAAAATAATAATCAGCCTCAAAAAGAGAATATGGAAAACATACAGGTTTCAGACTACGGAGTGACAGCGAAAGGCGATTCCATCAAAAAATATACTTTAACGAATAAAAATGGGATGAAGGTGGAAGTCATCAATTTTGGTGGAATTATCACTTCGCTCACAGCTCCCGATAAAAACGGAAAATATGAAGATGTCGTTTTAGGCTTTACAAAACCTGAAGATTATTTCAACGGAAATCCTTACTATTTCGGCGCTTTGATTGGACGTTACGGAAACAGAATTGCCAACGCAAAATTCACTTTGGAAGGTAAAACTTACGACATCGACAAAAACGACGGACCCAATAGCCTTCACGGTGGAAAAGAAGGTTTCCATACCAAATTCTGGAATATTGAACCTTTAAAAGATGCAAAGTTTCCAACGTTGAAACTGACTTACACAAGTGAAGACGGCGAAGAAGGTTATCTGGGAAAATTAACCACAACTGTTTTGTATACTTTGACAGATGAAGATGCCTTAGAAATCTCTTACGAAGCAACGACGGATAAAGCAACAGTTGTGAATCTGACGCAACATTCTTATTTCAATCTTTCAGGAGATTTCAAGAAAACCATTACTGACCACGAAATGCAAATCAATGCAGGCAAGTTTTTACCTGTCAATGTAACATTGATTCCAACAGGCGAACAGAAATCTGTAAAAGGAAGTCCGTTTGATTTTACCACTTCAAAACCGATTGGAAAAGATATCAACGCAGATGATGACCAGCTGAAAAAAGGAAAAGGATACGACCACAACTGGATTCTGAACGGAAACGGAATTAGAAGTATCGCCAAAGTGTATCATCCAGAATCGGGAAGAGTGATGGAAGTTTTAACAGACGAACCGGGCGTTCAGTTCTATTCCGGAAATTTCTTAGATGGAAAATTTGATACTAAAAGTGGCGGGAAAAATGAATTCAGAACAGGTTTTTGTCTGGAAACTCAGCATTTCCCGGATTCTCCAAATCAGGCTTCTTTCCCTTCAACTGAATTGAAGCCGGGACAAAAATACCAGTCAAAAACAATTTATAAATTCTCAGTTAAAAAATAAAATATGGGAAACTTAGCAACTATTGATATCATCATATTTCTAATTTATTTTGTGGTGGTAGCCGGTTACGGAATCTGGATTTACAACAGAAAAAAATCCACATCTACAGGCAGTAAAGACTATTTTCTTGCCGAAGGTTCGCTTACCTGGTGGGCGATTGGAGCGAGTTTGATTGCTTCCAACATTTCAGCAGAACAGTTCATCGGGATGTCCGGAGAAGGATTTTTCGTGGGTGTTGCTGTTGCAGCGTATGAATGGATTGCTGCTTTGGCATTGATTATTATTGCAATCTGGTTCATTCCTATTTATCTTAAAAACAAGATTTATACGATGCCCCAGTTTCTTGAAAGGCGTTACAATAAATCGGTTTCACTGATTATGGCGGTTTTTTGGCTGTTCCTTTATGTCATTGTGAATTTAACTTCAATTCTTTACCTCGGAGCTTTGGCGATCGATACTTTATTGGGGGGAGACAACCTTCACATCATTATGATCGGATTGCTTCTAATGGCTTTATTGATTGGTTTGGGCGGTATGAAAGTAATCGGTTACACCGACGTAATTCAGGTTGCAGTTTTGATTATTGGAGGTTTTGCTACGGTTTATATGGCACTTCAGATTGTTGACCAGAGAATCAACGGAGCTGCCATAGGAAATGCTTTTGCAGGTTTTCAAACATTGATGAAAGAGGCACCACAACATTTTAATTTGATTCTTGATAAACCGACCACAACGACGACTACATTGGCAATGCCGGAAAATCTTAGTGTTCAGAAATATGTTGTTCTCCCAGGATTGGCGATGTATTTTGCAGGTCAATGGATTGTAAACTTAAACTATTGGGGATGCAATCAATACATCACGCAACGTGCTTTGGGAGCAGATTTGAAGACCGCAAGAACCGGAATTTTATTCGCAGGATTTCTGAAATTATTTATGCCGATTATCGTAATGCTTCCCGGGATCGCAGCTTACGTTTTATATACGAAAGGACATTTGCCAGGTTTCAATGGGGTAAAAGACGGTGCTTATTCTGCAATTTTAGGGTTTTTGCCAACCGGACTGAAAGGTCTCGCAGTAGCAGCATTGACGGCAGCAATTGTAGCTTCATTGGCGGGAAAAGTAAACAGTATTTCCACAATTTTCACTTTAGATATTTATAAAAAATACCTGAAAGCCGATGCTACTGAAATCCAGATGGTAAGAACAGGACGTTGGGCAATTATCATCGCAATGGCTGTTGCTTTGGCATTTACCTGGACGGATGTTTTGGGAATCGGAGGAGAAGGTGGTTTCACATTCATCCAGAAATATACAGGATTTATCAGTCCGGGTGTTTTTGCAATGTTCCTTTTGGGAATGTTCTGGAAAAGAACTACAGGAACCGCAGCTTTGGTAGGCGTTCTTTTAGGTTTCTTATTGGCAATTTTCTTCAACAGTTTTGCAGTAGATATTTTCGGAAAAGAAACGTGGTTGTACACTGCTTTTACGTATGAAAAATTAGAAAATGGAGTCGTGCAGACCATTACAGAAATTCCATTTTTGATCAATATGGGATGGTCGTTCTTTATCACGGTTGCCGTAATGGTGGTGATAAGTCTTGCAGGACCGAAAGTAAATCCGAAAGCTTTTGCTATCGACGCAACAATGTTTAAAGTTGATAACAGAACTTTGGTGTTGATCGTCGTGACATTGCTTCTATTAACCGCACTTTATGTAAGATTCTGGTAATCTGAAAATACTTATAAAAAAATAGGATGTCGTTATCGGCATCCTATTTTTTTATATTTTAAACATAAAACCTTCAGCGATTTTTTTGTTGTATTTTTCCTCATCAAAAGTGTAGAGAAAAGAACCTTTTTTGGAAGAACTCATATCTTTCTCGTTCGTATTTACCAAGACATCGAGTGCATTGATTTTGCTTGTGAAATTCCGTTTGTCATATTTTTCATCAAAAATCGCTTCGTAAAGATTCTGCAGATCTTTCATTGTGAATTTTTCGGGAAGCAATTCGAATCCAATCGGTCGTGTGGTTGCTCTTCTTCTCAGTCTCAGAACAGCATCTTTTACCATTGCATTGTGATCAAAAATCAAATTGGGGTGACCTTTTAAATCAAACCATTTGGCACTGTACTTCTCATTAATTTGAATAGAATCCTGAATGTTTATCAGTGCATAATGCGATATCGACATTATTCTGGCACTCGGATCGCGGTCGACTGCGGTGTAGGTATTCAATTGTTCAAGATAGATATTTTCCAGACCTGTCAGCGCATTCAGAATACGATCGGCCGCCTGGTCAGAACTTTCCTGTTCATTGATAAATCCACCCATCAGTGACCAATCTCCTTTATTGGGTTCAAAATTTCTTTTGATCAGGAGAATTTTAAGATTTTCTCCATCAAAACCAAAAATAATACAGTCTACTGCGACAAAATGTTTAGGATAATTCTCTTCCATCAAAATTATTTTGTGCAAAGTTAAGATTTTTGTTGCAAGATTGACGATTACAGTTCATTAAATGTAATTACAACACTTTATATTTTCATTTAAAATTCAATAATCTAAAAAATCGTTTCAGACGGAGCTTTTTCGGGAAAGAAATCGTTGAATATTTTGCTAATTCTTCTATAAATGATATGAATCTAATGTCAATAGAATGTTAAAATAATGTTAAAATTAAATAATTTGATTAATTTTTTGGATAAAGTCAAAAATTCACCAATTACGATAAGGCAGTGAATCAAAAAACAAAACCCTTTTTCAAACGAATCGTAATTATTTTGGTCACAGCGTTTTGAATATAGAAGCTTGATAACCTACAATTTGGATTATCTTTTTTTTTATGATAAGGTACAGTTTTTAACTGCTTTTTTTGAAACTCTAAATCAGATTTAATTCCAAGCAATTCTAAAATTCTTTTATATCTGAATACTTTCCGCTATTTTAGAAATGTAGAAATAACATTTATTAATGAACAAAAAATCACTGATATTATTTTTAAGCTTTACTTCGCTTGCTTTTGGGCAGGTAAAGAAAAATGTTAGCTACTTTCCGCTCAACAAGGTTCATCTGTCCGAAAGTGTTTTCAGCAAGGCAATGCAGACCGATGAGAAATATATCCTTTCGATGGATGCAGACCGGCTTCTTGCACCTTATCTAAAAGAAGCAGGACTGAAACCTAAAAAAGAAAACTATCCCAATTGGGAAAATACAGGATTGGACGGTCATATCGGCGGTCATTACATTTCGGCTTTGGCATTGATGTACGCTTCAACAGCCGATCCAAAAGTCAAGCAGCGTTTGGATTATATGATTAATGAGCTGGAACGTTGCCAGAATCTTTCAGGAAACGGTTACCTTTCAGGCGTTCCGAACGGTAAAAAAATCTGGAAAGAAATTGCTGATGGAAACATTCGTGCCGCAACTTTCGGTTTGAACGACCGTTGGGTTCCTTTATATAATATTCATAAGATTTATTCTGGTTTACGCGATGCCTATTGGTATGCAGACAGTGAGAAAGCAAAAAAAATGCTGATAAAGCTTACAGACTGGATTGCTGATGAAGTTTCCGGACTTTCCGATGAACAGATTCAGGATATGTTGCGCAGCGAACACGGCGGTCTGAATGAAGTTTTTGCCGACGTTTATGACATTACAAAAAATCCAAAATATCTCAAACTTGCTCATCGTTTTTCTCATCTTGCCATTTTAAACCCATTGCTGAATGGTGAAGACAAACTTACGGGAATTCACGCCAATACACAGATTCCGAAAGTAATTGGCTTTAAACGTATTGCCGATTTAGAAAACAATAAAGACTGGAGTAATGCCGCAGATTTTTTCTGGACCAATGTTAGCCAAAAAAGGTCAGCAATTATCGGAGGAAACAGTGTGAGCGAGCATTTTAATCCCATCAATGATTTCAGCGGAATGATTAAAAGTACCGAAGGTCCCGAAACCTGCAATACGTATAATATGCTGAAGCTCTCCAAAGAATTGTATGCGACAAATCCAAAATCATCTTACGTAGATTATTACGAAAGAGCTTTGTACAATCATATTCTTTCCACCCAAAATCCCGAAAAAGGAGGTTTTGTCTATTTCACGCCGATGCGTCCTGGTCATTACAGAGTTTATTCTCAGCCGGAGACCAGCTTTTGGTGTTGTGTAGGTTCTGGAATGGAAAATCACGCCAAATATGGTGAAATGATTTATGCTTATTCTGATGAAGATTTGTACGTGAATTTGTTTATTCCTTCCATCTTAAAATGGTCTGAAAAGAAAATAGTTCTGAGACAGGAAAACAATTTCCCTGAAAATCCATCGACAAAACTGATTTTTGATGTTGCTTCAAAATCAAATATAAATTTAAAATTAAGAGCACCGGAATGGGCAAATGCTTCTGAAATTACCATTTTAGTAAATGGCAAAAATATCAATGTTACGGTTGATGCCGAAGGTTATTTTACGATAAATAAAAAATGGAAAAAAGGAGATGTTATCGAAATGAAAATGCCGATGCACCTTTCCGCAGAGCAGCTTCCTGACCATTCGGATTATTTTGCCTTCAAATATGGTCCTATCGTTTTGGCTGCCAAATACGGAAAAGAAAATCAGGACGGACTTTTCGCTGATGACAGCAGAGGCGGACATATCGCACACGGATTGCAAATTCCGTTAAATGAAATCCCGACGATTTTGGGAAGTTCAGATTCAGTTTTAAATCATTTGGAAACGGTGAATGATAAGGGTTTGACTTTCAGATTAAAAGGTTTGTATCCTCAGAATAAGTTCAGTAACGGATTGGAGTTGGTTCCGTTTTATAAAATTCAGGAAGAACGTTACATTATTTATTTTCCGCAGGCGAATCAGGATAAAATCGAAATGATTCAGAAACAGAAAGCCAAAGAAGAGGAGAAAATCAGAAAACTAGATAATATCACAACTGATAAAATCCAACTTGGCGAACAGCAACCGGAATCTGACCATTTCATCGACAGCAAAGATTCCAACACTGGATATATGGAAGACCGCCATTTCCGTGAGGCTAAAGGCTGGTTCAGTTATCAGATGAGGAACAAAGATAAGAATGCAAAATATCTTTACCTTGTGTATTTTAATGCCAATAACAACCGAACTTTGAATGTGGAAATCAACGGAATAAAAGCGATTTCTAAAAATTTCGACGGAAAAATGGGCGGTTCTCCACAATCATTATTAATCCCGATTCCTGAATCTGAAAATAGGAAAGAGATTCTTAATGTGAAATTTAATACAAATGAAAAATCCCTTACTCCGAAAATCATCGAGGTAAGGTTGCTGACCCAAATGCCAGATAAAAACTAAAAATAAACTGCAGAATTCAAACTTGCTATGAAAAACAGAATCTTTTTTAAAATATTAATTTTATTCGTAGGCTCATTATGCATTTCGTTCATTGAAGCCAAAATCAAACTTCCAGCACTGGTTTCAGACGGAATGGTTTTGCAGCGTAACCAAAAACTTAATATTTGGGGAAAAGCCGATGCAGGGGAAAAAGTGGAAGTGAAATTCCTCAATAAAAATTATAAAACCACCGCCGACCCAACCGGAAACTGGAAAATCACATTTCCCGAACAGAAAGCAGGAGGTCCTTACACGATGACCATCAATGAAATTACATTGAAGGATATTCTCATCGGTGATGTCTGGCTCGCTTCCGGACAATCGAATATGGAATTGCCGATGCGCAGGCTGACTCCGCTTTATGCTGACGAAATTAAAAATGCAAATAACCAAAACATCAGATTCTTTACTGTTCCTCAGAAATATAATTTTAAATCGCCTCAGAGCGAACTTGATGGAGGAAAATGGGAAGCGACAAATCCACAAACGATTCTTAATTTTTCGGGTGTTGCTTACTTTTTCGCAAAAGAATTAAGCCAGAAAAATAAAGTTGCCGTTGGAATTATCCACGCAAGTTTGGGTGGTTCTCCGATTCAGGCGTGGATGGATGAAAATTCTCTGAAAAAATATCCTGAATATTTGGACGAAGCCAAAAAATGGCAAAATGATGATTTGATAAAATCTACCGAATCCGGCGAACAGGCATTGAGCAAAGCGTGGTACGCAGAACTCGACCAAAGCGATATCGGATTAAACCAACATTGGGAAAATTTTGACATCAATGATTCTGATTGGAAAACAATGAATATTCCCGGTTCTTGGGAAGATAAGGAAGGTTCCTTTGAAGATTCAGTTTGGTTCAGAAAAGAAATTAATTTAACTAAAAATCAGGCAGGAAAAGCCGCTTTTTTAAATTTAGGAAGAATAAAAGATGCTGATGTTACCTACATCAACGGAACAAAAGTCGGAAATGTAACCTATGAATATCCGCCACGTTGGTACGATATTCCGGCAGGAGTTTTAAAAGAAGGCAAAAACGTCATTGCTGTAAGGATTACCAACGGGAGCGGAAAAGGTCAATTTATTGCTGACAAACCTTATTACTTAGAAATCGACGGAAATAAAATCGATTTAAAAACAGAATGGAAATATAAAATCGGTGCTAAAATGGAAAAAATGGCTCCCGGAACTACTTTCATCCGCTGGAAACCGACCGGATTGTACAATGCAATGATTAATCCGCTTATCAATTATAGCATCAAAGGTGCTATTTGGTATCAAGGTGAAAGCAACACCGGAAAACCAAAAGAATACGGCGATTTGCTGACCACAATGATTCTGGATTGGCGAAACAAATGGAACCAGAAAGAGATGCCTTTTTTCACAGTACAATTAGCCAATTTTATGGAACCAAAAACACAACCTGTGGAAAGCAATTGGGCAGAATTAAGAGACCAACAGCGTCAGGTTTCGCTGAAAGTTCCGAACACCGGATTGGCTGTAATTATCGACATAGGAGAGTGGAACGATATTCATCCTTTAAACAAGAAAACAGTTGGAGACCGATTGGCTTTACAGGCACTGAAGATTGCCTACAAAAAGAATATCATCGCAGACGGACCGGTTTATCAGTCGATGAAAGTAGAAGGAAATAAAATTATTCTTTCCTTTAAAAATGGCACCGATGATTTCGCACCCGTTTCAGAACTGAAAGGTTTCGCCATCAAAGGAAAAGACGGAAAATACGAATGGGCAAAAGCAAAAATCGAAGGCAATAAAATCATTGTCTGGAACGACACCGTTTCAAATCCCATTTCAGTAAGATACGACTGGGCAGACAATCCAGACGGAAATCTGAAAAACAAAACCGGTCTTCCCGCATCACCTTTTACCACAGAATAATCAACAATCATTTATCAATCATAAATTATTAAAATGAACAACTCATCTCAAAAAATATCTGTCGTTGAAAAAATCGGCTACAGTTTAGGAGATTTAGCCGCCAATCTGGTTTTCCAGACTTTAGTGACGTATTTAGCTTATTTTTACACAGATATTTACGGATTAAAACCGGAAGATGCCTCTATCATTACGCTCACCGTCGGTTTATTGCCTGGTTTCGTCTTTAATCCGTTGATTGGAGCTTTGGCAGACAGAACCCGCACAAAATGGGGAAAATTCCGTCCGTGGATTTTATTAACGGCAATTCCATTGGGTGCAGCGGCACTTTTTGCGTTCAGCACACCCGATTTTTCTTATAAAGGAAAAATGATTTATGCAGCAATTACTTACTCTGTTTTACTATTACTTTATGCAGCCAATAATTTACCTTATGCAGCTTTAAGTGGCGTTATCACAGGTGATATGAGTGAAAGAAACAGTATTTCGTCTTACCGTTTTGTTGCCGTTATGTTTGCACAATTCTTCGTTCAGGTATTTATGTTGCCTATTATTTTGTCAGCTGGACACGGTGACAAAGCAGCCGGAATCGAGGTGGTGATGACCTGGCTTGCAATTATCGGAACGGTAATGTTGTTAATTACTTTTCTCACAACCAAAGAAAGAGTCATTCCAAAACCGGAACAGGAATCTACTCTAAGCGCTGATTTAAAGGATTTAAAGAAAAACAAGCCGTGGATTATTATGTTAACCGTTACCGCATTGATTTTCATTACATTGGCAATGAAAGGCGGTTCGTACGTTTATTATTTCAACAATTATGTCGATGAAGTTTCCCTTCAGCAATTTATATCGCCGATTACCAATTTCTTCAATTCCATCGGGATGAATTTCTTCGGAGAAGACCCTCGTTCTGCAGGTTTCGGATTGTTTAACGCTGGTGGAATCATTATGATGATTGTTGGAATCACTTTCTCCAAAAAGTTTGCTGATAAATATGGTAAAAGAGATGCATTCATCGCTTCATTGTTTATTTCAACACTATTCGTTTTAGCATTTATATTTTACCCTCCAAAATCAGTTGGATTGATGTTTTTATCCCAGATTTTACACGGTTTCTTCTACGGAATCGGGACGCCATTACTTTGGGCGATGATTGCCGACGTTGCAGATTATTCGGAATGGACAAATAACAGACGAGCGACAGCAATTATTTTTTCAGCAATGATGGTGGGCTTAAAGGTTGGCTTGAGCATCGGAAGTTCGCTGGTTGCTTACATCATCGGTCAGTACGGCTACATTTCTTCCGAGGGAGCAGTCAACGTGATACAGCCTGAAACCGTTTCCGCAGGAGCCAAAATGTTGGTCAGCATATTTCCTTCCATTCCGTTCTTCTTAGCTTGTGGATTGCTTATGTTCTACGAAATTAATAAGAAAAAGGAAATCGAAATCGAGCACGACCTTAAAGAAAGAAGAAAAGCGAAAGATTAAAGATATAGTAAAATTTGGGCAGCTATTTCCGTCTTCCACTCCCGCTTTTTTGTTCCGCTTCGCTCCAGAAAAAGAGCTCCGTTCAAGCCGGGCTGCGAGTGATTCGACGAAAAAAAAAACCTTGACAAGGCTTAAGAAAGGAATTTTATTTGAACTTTTGTATTTCTTCGCTGAGTTTACGCCTTTGCGAACTTAAAAAAGTTTAGTAGTCAAAAAATCTTTGCGCGCTTTGCGTTTAAATTTTAAAAAAATAATTATGAAAAAAATAGTAGCATTATTAGGAATTTTAACCTTGACCGTCTCCTGCAAGACAGCCAACTCGGCAACTTCCAACGATTCCCTTAAAAACGCATTCAAAAATAAATTCTACATCGGAACAGCGATGAGTCTTCCGCAGATTGATGAGAAAGAAGCAAAGTCTGTAGAAATTATTAAAAATCAATTCAGTTCAATCGTTGCAGAAAACTGTATGAAATCGATGTTTCTTCAACCCGAAGAAGGCAAATTCTTTTTCGATGATGCCGATAAATTTGTAGCGTTTGGAGAGAAAAATAAAATGTTCATCATCGGTCATACGTTGATTTGGCATTCGCAATTACCGAAATGGTTTTTCGTAGACAAAAATGGCAAAGACGTTTCTCCGGAAGTTTTAAAACAAAGAATGAAAAATCACATTGCCACCGTTGTCACCAGATACAAAGGCCGAGTAAAAGGTTGGGATGTGGTTAATGAAGCTATTATGGAAGATGGAACTTACCGTAAAAGTAAATTTTATGAGATCCTTGGCGAAGAATTTATTCCGTTGGCTTTCCAGTACGCTCAGGAAGCAGACCCGAATGCAGAACTCTATTACAATGATTACAACGAATGGTTTCCAGAAAAAGTTAAAACCGTAAATAAAATGGTTCAAACTTTAAAATCCAGAAAAATCCGCATCGATGGAGTAGGAATGCAGACGCACGTTGGTCTCGACACACCAACTCTTGCTGAATACGAAAAAGCAATTCTTGACTATACAGCAAACGGTGTAAAAGTAAATGTTACTGAAATGGAAATCAGCGCACTTCCGTCACCGTGGGGAACTTCTGCTAATGTTTCCGATAAGGTAGAATATGAAGCAAAAATGAATCCTTACACAGCCGGACTTCCCGAAAATGTAAAAGCCGAGTGGGAAAACCGTTATCTGGATTTTTTCAGATTATTTCTGAAACATCAGGACAAAATCAGAAGAGTAACCTTGTGGGGAACTACCGATGCACAATCCTGGAAAAATGATTTCCCGGTAAAAGGCAGAACCGATTACCCGTTACTTTTTGACCGGAATAATCAGGCAAAACCTGTGGTAGAAAAAATCATTCAGTTAACAAAAGAAAAATAAAATTTTCATCTCGCAGATTTAGCAAATTAAGCAGATTATTTATTTTAGTAATCTTGAAAATCTGTGAGAAAATAAAATCTATCATCTATCAGTCTATTATCTAAATTTCTATATTAAAACAATGAACAAAGCAAAATACCTCTTCCCAAGCGATTATATGGCAGACCCTTCCGTACACGTTTTTGAAGGCAAAATCTACATCTATCCGTCTCACGACCGTGAAAGCGGAATCGAAGAAAATGACAACGGCGACCATTTTGATATGAATGATTATCACGTTTTTTCTCTTGATGATTTAGAAAATGGCGAAATTACAGATCACGGCGTTGTCCTTTCTGTCGAAGATATTCCTTGGTCTGGAAGACAATTGTGGGATTGTGACGTGGCTTTCAAAAATGGAAAATATTATATGTATTTTCCTTTAAAAGATAAAAATGACATTTTCAGAATTGGCGTTGCAGTGAGCGACAAACCGTACGGACCGTTTGTGCCGGAGAATCATCCGATGATGGGAAGCTACAGTATTGATCCTTGTATTTTCGAAGAAGACGGAAAATATTATATGTATTTCGGAGGTATCTGGGGCGGACAATTACAACGTTACCGAAACAACAAAGCCTTAGAATCTACAGTAATTCCAAATGACGATGAACCGGCAATTCCCTCAAAAGTTGCGTTGTTAAGCGATGATATGCTGGAATTCGGAGAAGAACCGAAAGACGTTTTAATTCTTGATGAAAACGGAAATCCTTTGCTTCACGGCGACAAACACCGATTTTTTGAAGCCTCGTGGATGCATAAATACAACGGTAAATATTATTTCTCATATTCTACCGGCGACACGCATTTGATTTGTTATGCAACCGGCGACAATCCGTATGGACCATTTACTTTTCAGGGAGAAATTCTGACACCTGTTGTAGGCTGGACAACACATCACAGCATTGTTGAATTTAAAGGAAAATGGTATCTGTTCTTCCACGACTCTGTTCCGAGTGAAGGAAAAACCTGGCTTAGAAGTATGAAAGTAATAGAATTAGAATATGATGAAGATGGTAAAATTAAAACCATTCAGGGCTTACAAGAATAATCTATAAAAAGTCCCGAAGGGACGATTTAACGAAGGATAGGATGAAATCCTATTATCAATAGAAACGGGCTTTAGCCCGTTTAAAGATGAAGAGATACAATTTGGCTTTAGCCAAAACTTATTTAAATAAAATTAAAAGAAAATCTAATGCGCTATTTCCGACTGTACATCCTATTATTTCTAATGATTCCATTAATGATTTTCGCAGAAGACGGAAGTCAGCTTTGGCTTCGTTTCCCTGCAAAGAATGGAGTTTCGGCAGATAAAATTATTTCCAAAGGAAACAATCCGACTTTGAATATTGCCAAAAAAGAACTGATGAATCATTGGGAAGGTCAGGAAACTGAACTTCGTACGGATAAGTCATTGAAAAATCTAAAAGACGGTTATACCATAAAATCAGTTCAGAATAAACTGGTTATTTCTGCCGAAAAAGAAATCGGATTGTTGTACGGGGTTTACCATATTTTGCGTTTACAACAAACTCATTCATCAATAACAAATCTCGATATTACCGAAAAACCATCGTATGATGTCAGAATTCTCAACCATTGGGATAATCTTGACGGAACTATTGAACGTGGTTATGCCGGACATTCGCTTTGGAAATGGGAAGATTTACCGAATACCATTTCGCCGAGATACGAAGAATATGCAAGAGCAAATGCATCCGTTGGAATTAATGCAACTGTTCTCAACAATGTGAATGCTTCACCGAATATGCTCCGCAAAGACTATCTTGAAAAAGTAAAAGTTCTCGCAGACATTTTCAGACCTTATGGAATCAAAGTTTATTTGTCAGTCAATTTCTCATCGCCTAAAGTTTTGGGCGGATTGGAAAACTCTGACCCGTTGAATAAAGATGTTCAGAAGTGGTGGAAAGACAAAGCTTCCGAAATTTATAAATTAATTCCTGATTTCGGAGGATTTTTGGTAAAAGCCAATTCGGAAGGACAGCCGGGACCGCAGGATTACGGAAGAACCCACGTAGAAGGTGCCAATATGATGGCAGATGTTCTGAAACCTCACGGCGGAATCGTGATGTGGAGAGCGTTTGTCTACAGTCCGAGCAAAGAAGACCGTGCAAAGCAGGCTTATCTGGAATTTGTTCCTCTTGATGGAAAATTCAGGGATAACGTGATTGTTCAGATTAAAAATGGGCCAGTTGATTTTCAGCCTCGCGAAGCGTTTAATCCGCTTTTCGGAGCATTGAAAAAAACACCGGAAATGGTTGAATTTCAAATTACTCAGGAGTATTTGGGGTTCTCAAATCATTTGGTTTTTCTCGCACCTTTGTTTAAAGAGACTTTAGACAGCGATACGTATTCTGACGGAAAAGGTTCTACGATTGCCAAAATTACGGACGGAACTTTAAGACCAGCAAAATTGACCGCAATTTCTGCTGTTGCAAATATTGGTGAGGATAAAAACTGGACAGGGCATCATTTTGCACAAGCCAATTGGTATGCTTTCGGACGTTTGGCTTGGAACCACGATTTGACTTCAGAACAGATTGCTGATGAATGGATTAAAATGACGTTTAACGATGATGAAAAATTTCTCAATCCAGTAAAAGAAATGATGCTCACTTCAAGAGAAACTGCCGTAGATTATATGATGCCGCTTGGTCTTCATCATATTTTCGCAGGTGGACATCATTATGGTCCGGAACCTTGGGGCGATTACAAAGGCGGAAGACCTGATTGGTCGCCGGTTTATTATCATAAGGCTGATGAAAAAGGACTTGGTTTTGACAGAACCAAAACGGGAAGCAATGCTGTTTCACAATATTTTCCTCCACTCAACGACATCTACGGAAATATCAAAACGACTCCCGAAAACCTCATTCTTTGGTTTCATCACGTTCCTTGGGATTATAAAATGAAAGACGGGAAGACGTTGTGGGAAGAACTCTCTTACAAATATGACACAGGCGTAAAAAATGTCCGTGACTATCAAAAAGTTTGGGATAAAATGCAGCCTTATATTGATGGGGAGAGGTTTTCAGATGTTCAGGATAAGCTGAAAATACAGGCAAAAGATGCAGTTTGGTGGAAAGATGCTTGCCTGCTGTATTTCCAGACGTTTTCAAAAATGCCAATTCCTTATGATATTGAAAGACCGGTTCACGAGCTTGAAGATTTGAAGAAAATTAAACTCAATATGGGACATCATAATTAAGATTTTTCCAACTTAGAAATCACTTTATATATTGTTTCTACTTTTTCTCTAAAATAAAGATTGTAAATTAATTACATCTAAAATTTCAGAGAAAAATTGTACGGACAAACACATAAGTGTAATTTTGACACTTAAATAAATTTAACCAAATACTTTATGAAATTTTTTATTGATACTGCCAACTTAGAGCAGATAAAAGAAGCTAACGACCTCGGAATTCTGGATGGCGTTACAACCAATCCATCTTTGATGGCAAAAGAAGGAATCAGCGGAACAGAAGCTATTTTGCAACATTACAAAGACATTTGCGAAATTGTAGACGGCGATATTTCTGCGGAAGTCCTTTCTACAACCTACGAAGAAATGATTGCAGAAGGCGAAATTCTTGCCGCGATTCATCCAAATATCGTTGTTAAAATTCCAATGATAAAAGATGGTGTGAAAGCACTCAAATATTTTTCCAACAAAGGCATTAAAACCAATTGCACCTTGATTTTCTCTGCCGGACAAGCTCTTTTAGCCGCAAAAGCAGGTGCAAGCTACGTCTCTCCGTTTTTAGGAAGATTGGATGATATTTCAACAGACAGTTTGAATCTTATTGAAGAAATCCGTCTTATTTTCGATAATTATGGCTACGAAACAGAGATTTTAGCGGCTTCTGTAAGACATAGTATGCACATCATCAATTGTGCAAAAATCGGTGCCGATGTCGTGACTTGTCCGATTCAGCCGATTCTTTCCTTGCTAAAACATCCTTTGACAGATTCAGGATTGGAGCAGTTTATCAAAGATTCACAAAAAATGCAATAATTTATGCAACACGATATTTCAAAGCTTAATCGTATCGCTTCGCAGGTAAGAAGGGATATTGTAAGAATGGTTCACGCCTGTCAGTCAGGTCATCCTGGCGGTTCGCTCGGATGTACGGATTTTTTGGTCGCTCTTTATTTTGATGCGATGAAAAGAAAAGAAGGATTTGATATGAAGGGTAAAGGTGAAGACGTATTTTATCTTTCCAATGGTCATATTTCTCCTGTTTTTTATAGCGTTTTGGCGCACGCAGGTTATTTTGATAAGTCAGAACTGGCAACTTTCAGAAAGCTCAATTCAAGATTGCAAGGTCATCCCACGACACACGAGCATCTTCCGGGAGTTCGTATTGCTTCGGGTTCTCTTGGACAAGGTTTGTCGGTCGCAATCGGTCACGCAGTTGGAAAAAAACTGAATAAAGACGAAAATCTTGTGTTCACTCTTCACGGCGATGGCGAATTGCAGGAAGGGCAGAATTGGGAAGCCATAATGTATGCCTCTCACAACAAGGTTGATAATTTGATTGCAACCATCGATTATAACGGTCAGCAGATTGACGGTCCGACTTCAAAAGTCCTTTCTTTAGGAAATCTTAAAACCAAATTCGAAGCTTTCGACTGGAAAGTTCTGGAAGTAGAAAAAGGAAACAATATGGAAGAAATTCTCAACGTTCTGGACGAAGCAAAATCATTAACAGGAAAAGGTCAGCCAATTTGTATTCTCCTGAAAACCGGAATGGGTCACGGCGTCGATTATATGATGGGAAGTCACGCTTGGCACGGAAAAGCACCTAACGATGAACAACTGGCAAAAGCATTAGACCAACTCGAAGAAACTTTAGGAGATTATTAGAGATTAAATTATTTGACTACGTCGAACCACTACGTTAGGTTTGGGCAGCTTTATCCGCCTTCCGTTCCCGCTTTTTTCTGTCATTGCGAACAAAGTGAAGCAATCTGTAGAACTTTTAGACCATCGCAATAACAGAAAAAGAGCTCCACTCAAGTCGGGCTGCGAGCGATTCACCGCAATCCAAAAGTCCCAAAGGGACGACTTAACAAAGGATAGGATAGAATCCTATTAAAATCATTTCAACAACAAATCGTAAAATGAAAAAATATACATACACAGAAAAAAAAGACACCAGAAGTGGTTTCGGAGCCGGTCTTGCAGAACTGGCAGATAAAAACCCTGATGTCGTAGCTCTTTGCGCCGACCTAATCGGTTCTTTGAAAATGGAAAAATTCATCGAAAAAGCACCAGAACGTTTTTTCCAGATTGGAATTGCCGAAGCCAATATGATTGGGATCGCAGCAGGATTAGCCATCGAAGGAAAAATTCCGTTTACAGGAACTTTTGCCAATTTTTCTACAGGAAGAGTGTACGACCAGATTCGTCAGTCGATAGCTTATTCTGATAAAAATGTAAAAATCTGTGCTTCTCACGCTGGCTTAACTTTAGGCGAAGATGGCGCAACCCACCAGATTCTGGAAGATATCGGCTTGATGAAAATGCTTCCCGGAATGACAGTTATCAACACTTGCGATTACAATCAGACCAAAGCAGCAACTATTGCCATTGCAGATTACGAAGGTCCTGTTTATCTTCGTTTCGGAAGACCTGTGATTCCTATTTTCACCGATCAAAATCAAACTTTTGAAATCGGAAAAGCCTGGATGGTCAACGAAGGAAAAGATGTAACGATTATTGCAACCGGACATTTGGTTTGGGAAGCAATAAAAGCTGGAGAAATCTTAGAAGAACAGGGAATTGATGCCGAAATTATCAACATTCACACCATCAAACCTTTGGATGCTGAAGCAATTTTAAAATCAGTAAAGAAAACAGGTTGCGTTGTAACTGCCGAAGAACACAACAGATTAGGCGGTTTGGGCGACAGCGTTGCTCAGCTTTTGATTACAGAAAATCTTGCGCCTCAGGAATATGTTGCCGTAAACGACAGCTTTGGGGAAAGCGGAACTCCCGACCAACTTATGGAAAAATACGGATTGACTGCAAATGACATTGTTGAAGCCGCAAAAAAGGTGATGAAAAGAAAGTAATTAGTTTTTAAATAATTAATTATTAAACATTACTATAATATCAATAGAAACGGGCTTTAGCCCGTTTTTAATATGAATAATTAAATTGGCTTTAGACAAAATATATTATAAAAAAGCCATAAATTGCAGTCATCTATGCAGGAGAAATTAATCAAACATACCAAAGAGGCGTTTCAATCAGCCTTTCAATCTGAGCCCGAAAGTTTTTTTCTGGCTCCGGGAAGAATTAATATTATCGGCGAACACGTTGATTACAGCGATGGTTTTGTACTTCCTGCCGCTATCGACAAACATATTTGTTTTGCCGTAAAAAAGGTGGATGACTCAGAAAATTGCACTTTTTTTGCGAAAGATTTTAATGAATCTTTTAGTTTTAATATTCATCAAAAGCAAACTCCGGTTGTGCAAACTTGGGCGAATTATTTGCTAGGTGTTTTTAATGCTATTCAGGAAAGTGGAAAAAAGATTGGCGGTTTGCAAATTACCTTCAGCAGTACGATTCCGATGGGTTCAGGTTTGTCTTCTTCAGCAGCTTTGGAATGTGGGTTTGCCTATATTCTCAATCAAATTTTTGATTTAAATTTATCTAAAAAAGATTTGGCGCTGATTGGTCAGAAATCCGAACATACCTTTGTTGGTGTAAAGTGTGGAATTATGGACCAATTTGCATCCGTTTTCGGTAAAGAACACCAAGTAATTATGCTCGACTGCAATTCTCTGGAACATCAGTATTTTGAAGCTAATATCGAGGGTTACAGTCTGGTGCTTTTCGACAGTTGTGTAAAACATACGCATCTTACTTCCGGCTACAACGACCGAAGAAAAGATGTTGATAATGGTAAAAAAGTACTGTGGGAAAAGTTTCCAGAAATAGAAAAATTCAGAGATTTTAGCTTTTCAATGCTGGATGAAGTGAGAGCAGAAATAGGAGAGACGTCGTACAAAAGATGTCTGTATCTTCTGAAAGAAATAAAAAGGGTTGAAAAAGCCGCCAAAGCTTTGTCAGAAGGCGACGTGAAATATTTAGGAGAACTTCTTATCGAAACGCATTCTGGACTTTCTACTGAATTTGAAGTGAGTTGCGAAGAACTCGATTTTATGGTGGAAGAAACTTTAAAAGAAAACGGTGTTTTGGGTGCAAGAATAATGGGCGGCGGCTTTGGCGGATGCAGCATCAATCTTATAAAAGATGAGAATGTAGATGATGTTATCGAAAATATCACCGCAAAATACAAAGCAGATTTTGACATCGAAATGAAAGTGTACCGTGTAAAAATATCAGATGGGATTAATGAATACAAAAGAAATGAATTCGTCATTTAATCAAAAGCAACACCCTCACAGAAGATATAATCCGCTTTTGGATGAGTGGATTTTGGTTTCCCCACAACGAGCCAACCGACCTTGGCAGGGACAAACCGAAAAAGTAGATGAAGAAAAACTTCCAGCTCACGACCCGAATTGTTACTTGTGTTCAGGAAATGTACGAGTAAATGGTGATAAAAATCCTGATTATAAAGGTGTTTTTGTTTTTGACAATGACTTTGGTTCTTTGATGAAAGACGATGTTCATTTTTCTGAAGAACCGTCTGATTTTTTTTCATTAAAGCCGGAACGAGGCATCAACAGAGTCATTTGTTTTTCGGAAAATCATAGTCTCACTTTACCGGAAATGGAAGTTGATGACGTCAAAAAAGTGGTAGATGTCTGGCAACAGCAGTATGAAAATTTGGGAGACGAAGATTACATCAATCACGTTCAGATTTTTGAGAACAAAGGAAGCGTAATGGGATGCAGCAATCCGCATCCTCACGGACAAATCTGGGCACAGTCGTCGATTCCATCAACGGTTTTGAGAACACAGGAAAATCTGAAAAAATATTTCGAGAAAAACGGAAGTTCGCTTCTGGAAGATTATGTCAAAAAAGAATTAGAAGCTGGAGAAAGAATCATTCTTGAAAATGAGGATTTTGTCACATTAGTTCCGTTTTGGGCAATCTGGCCTTACGAAACAATGATTATCAGCAAGAGAAAAGCGGAAAACATCCTGCAGTTTTCTGATTCCGAAAAGCTTTCTTTAGCTTCAATAATAAAAGATTTAACAACAAAATACGACAATCTTTTTGAAATTTCTTTTCCGTATTCAGCGGGAATTCATCAATCTCCAACAGATGGGAAAGAACATCCTGAATGGCATTTTCATATGCATTTTTATCCTCCTTTGCTACGAAATGCCGAAGTGAAAAAATTTATGGTCGGCTATGAAATGCTGGCAGAGCCGCAACGTGATATTACACCGGAGCAGAGTGCAGAGATTTTGAGAAACTTATCAATAATTCATTATAAGAATGGATAATTAAAAGTGATTATCTTCGCATCTGTAATTTTTTAATTCAATTAAAATCAAATTTTCTTTAGGATTATTTGTGTAAGAATAACTTTATGAAAGACATAAAATTGATTGTCACAGATATGGATGGCACTTTTCTTAATTCTAATTATGAAGTCAGTCCGGATTTTCCTACAATCTATCAAGAACTTAAAAAAAGAAATATACTTTTTGTTCCTGCCAGCGGCAGACAGATGCCCGGGATTACTCAATATTTTAAAGATATTGAAAATGAAATTGGTTTTATCGCTGAAAACGGCGGTTATGTAATTTATAAAAATAAAGAGCTTTTTGCGGATAAATTAGAAAACTCATTCGTAAGGGAAATCATTGAAACAATTCGTGAGATTCCTGGTGCAAGAGCAGTATTGTCAGCCAAGAAAAAGGCTTATTATGAAAGTGATGATGAAAAATTCGTCAATTATTTTACGAGATATTATACTGAAAATCAAAAGGTAAAAGATTTGACTGATGAAGTAGATGATGATTCATTCAAAATTGCAGTGTATCATCCCGAAGGTTCTGAAAAACATCTATATCCGTTTTTGGAAAAGTTTCAAAAGTACAATCTAGAAGTTGTAGTTTCCGGCAAGTACTGGCTGGATATAATGAATAAAGATATCAATAAGGGAAATGCTGTTGGAATTTTGCAAAATCTGCTTGATATTTCTCCTTCCCAAACTATGTCGTTTGGCGATTATATGAATGATATCACAATGCTGAAAAAATCAAAATATTCTTATGCTATGGAAAATGCCCATTCTTCTGTGAAAGAAGCGGCTTCGTTTTCTGCTCTTTCTAATGATGATTTTGGGGTGTTGGAGATTATTAGCGAATATTTGAACTCATAAATCTATCGTATTTTTTTGTAAAATGATACAGCTTATTAGAGTTCAATAAATATTTATCACTATAAATTTTGTAACTCAATTTTCATTTTTTTTCTTTAAATTTTTCCAGTAATCAAACATCCATTTTATCAAAAATAGGATTGTTTTCGGTTTTATAATTATTTAACTATCAATCATTCAGCTAAAATTTTAATTGTCAAAGAATTAGTTTTATTTTTGTTAAATGATTAAAACCAAATCTTCATTTTTAGATACATTATTTTTACTTCGGAAGGATGGATGCATTACCATTTTTACGGATTTTTATGAAATCTCAAAAGAAGAAGAGCAAGATGCTGCAGATTATTTTGAATCCGAATTTGAAAAAGAAAGATTAGAATTTTTTTCTGATCGGATCAGTTGTGATCGGGATGCGGCAGTCTGGGCCGGAAAAATTTTATATCACGCTGCACAATTGTATCTGATCCGGAATGATACTGCAAAAAATCTTGATAAATTGATTCCACTGTTTAATGGGACAAGAAATTCTATCTCCATTTTGTCGGCAGACTTGTCATTAAGATTTTTGCCTCAGATTATAGATGCACTGCAAAACGCTGATACTGAAGATCCATTGATCAAAATATTGAAAAATATTTTATTGCAATTTCACTATTCGGGAATTGGTTTTGATCTTGATTTGGAAAAGATTAATTGGGAAGAAGAACTAAAAGACAAAACTTACCGAAAATTATATCTCGAAAGAATTATGGAAAAAAAAGCCTATTCATTGGCAGAAATCCCATTTATCAATCAATTATTAATGGCTGAATTTGGAATCTATAAAAATGAATTCTGGAGAGAATTAAAAAATGTAAAAGACCGAGAATGAATCAAAGTATTAATAAACTAAACACTGTCCTTAATTATGTAAAAGACACTTTCGTTGGAAAAAATGATGTAGTAGATTTGCTAGGAATCTGTCTTTTGGCAAGGGAAAACGCATTTTTGTACGGACCTCCCGGAACCGCAAAATCTGCAATAATCAGAACATTGGCAAAAACCGTAAAGGACGGCAACAATTTCGAATATCTTTTAACCCGTTTTACAGAACCGAATGAAATTTTCGGTCCGTTTGACATCAGAAAACTCAAAGAAGGCGAGCTTTTTACCAATACAGATGGAATGATGCCGGAAGCGTCAATGGTTTTTCTGGATGAAATTTTCAATGCGAATTCTGCGATTCTGAATTCACTTTTAATGGCTTTGAACGAGAAAATTTTTAAAAGAGGAAAAGAAACCAGAAATCTTCCTGCATTGATGTTTGTTGGTGCCAGCAATGTGCTTCCCGAAGATGAAGCATTGAACGCTTTGTTTGACCGTTTTTTAATAAGAATTAATGTTGATTATGTTCATCCTGACTTACTTCATCAGGTGCTTTTAGCCGGAAGAAGACTGGAAAATAATATAGAAACTGAAATTCCTGAAATTCTTTCTCAAGAAATAAAAGAGCTTCAGAATTTGTGCAAAACAATTAATTTGAAACCGATTTATGAAGTTTATTTAAACACCATTATCAATCTCCGAAATACAGGAATCGCTATTTCCGATCGTAGAGCGGTAAAATTGCAAAATCTGATTGCTGCAAGCGCTTTAATTTGCGGAAGAAACGAAGCAATTCTGTCGGATTTGTGGGTGCTGAAACACATTTGGGATACCGAAGAACAGATCGAAATTCTGGAAGGAATCATCAACAGAACCGTTGAGAAAGACGATCATCCGAAATCACATCCACAAGCTTTACAGAACAAAGCTCCGAACCCGGAAGAGGTAATGAAAGATGTGAAAATTCTTGTCGATAAATGGAATTCGGGAAATCTCAGTTTTGAAGAACAAAACGTCATCAAAGATAAATTAAGATACCTACAAACCCGCTGCGACTGGATCAGAAATCCCGAGCAGAAACAGTATATTCAAACAGAAATCGAAAGTCTATGGCAAAAGATTCTTCAAACGGTATAAAAGAATTTTGGGCAGAAATTCCCAAACATTCTGAAGATTTTCTAGGCTCGATCCGGGACTGGAAAAATGTTCAGGTTGCTTTGGAAGATGATGTCATCTGGCTGAAAGGTTTTAACGATGAACTGGCTATTTCATCCGAAATCCGTCAGTTGCCTGATTTCATTTTGTATGAATTACGAGAAGGTCTTCTTTTCAGAAAAAATGAATTGGTTCCTACAAAAAAGGTGAGAACAGGTTTGCTTTGGAATTCTATAGACAAAGCTTTAAAACTTACTTTTCCGATTTCAAATAATAATTTTTTCGGAATCAATGAGAAAGTTGAAATTAAATTAAAACCAAGCGAAGAAGAGCAGTCTGCCGTTGCATTGCTTTGTTCAATTTCTGAGATTAAAGATTTAATTATAGATTCACCAAAATTCAAACTGGAAAAGCTTGATTGGATTATCATTAATGATAAAGCATTATTTTTAGGAAATCCTTTACTGAGTTTTCCAGGAAAAACTTACTGGACAAAAGACGGACATCTTTTACCGACGGGTTTTGATTTTGAGTTCAAAAATTTGAGTGTTCTGTTACAACAAAAATATAATGCAAGTCAGGAACAATGGATTTTATGGAATGAAGATGGAAGTTTTTTACATCTCAACAAAGATGATTTCAGAAAACTTTCTGTTAGCTCATTTCGTCTGACTGAAAAATCGCAGGAATGGAGTTAAGAGAGTACTTCCAATCATATAAAGATTATTTCTGGGAATGGAATACGGATAAAGACGTTCGTGATGATGCGCTGTACAATGAGCACAATCTCATCTCGATCCCCAATGTGGGCGCAATAGCTTACAGAGCTTACACAATCGGTATTTTGAAGGAATTGAAAGATCAGGGTTTTCCGCCTTTTGGTTCATTTCTCCTTGTACTCTACGCTTTACAAGACGGATATCTGAATCTCGATGGTCTTTTTTATCATTTGAAAAGACAAAAGGACAAAACCTACCTTAATGATATCGAACTTGCTATTGCATTACTTGAAAATCTAAGTAAAATTGGACGTTCTTTCAAAAGAGGACAGAATAAAATCATTCTTCTAAAAACCATTTTTAAAGATGGTCACAATCAAATTTCTGACGGAGCTTCGGATTTAATCATCAAAAGGTTCGAAAAAAGACCACACAAAATTTCTGAAGCGGCTGATAAAATTGAACTGACGCAATCTGTTGTTAACAAGGATATTAAAACTTTAGCAATTATTCAAAGCAGATTTCCGACCACAGAATCTATCATAAAAGCCATGCGGGATCACGTCGATATTCCGGATTTGGAGGATGAAATGGTGGAAGAAGAAACTACAGTAGAAAGCGGCAAAGATTTCATTCAGGAACTCATTGAGGAGCCAAAAACTTTTCAGGTCGGAAGTTTAATTAAAAGAATCTGGAGCGGACTGAAAATTCCGATGCGTCATCTTTCTCCCGGAGAACAGCCAATTGGAGGAATTTCTGATATGACGAACAAAGGCTATTTCAGCAGAATGCTTTTGTCGGAATTTGCCAATGAAGACGACGTTTTCATGAACCGTGTAGCGAATAACGAAGCATTGTATATTCAACGTGAAATTCCGCCTGAAGAGAATATTTTTGAAAGAATTATTCTTATTGATACGTCGCTGCGAAATTGGGGAACTCCGAAGGTTCTGGCTTTTGCATCCGCAATTGCAGTCATCAAACATCCGAAAGCACATTCGGAATGTAAAGTGTTTGCGTTGGGAGAAACCAATATTCCGATTTCTCTGGATAAAACTAATGAGGTGATAGATCATCTGAATCACGTTAGTCCAGTTTTGGAAGTTTCCCACGCTTTGGAAAAGTTTTTCAATGAAGAGCATACAGAAAAAGATTTAGAAGTGTTTTTCATTACTCATCAGGAAAATTTAGGAAATCAAAGCATTCAGAAAGTCGTTCACGAGAATAGAGACCGTTTGAAATTTTTAGTAACAACTTCTTCAGACGGAGAATTAAATTTTTACAAACACCACAAGGGAACAAGGAAACATGTTCAGAAAATTCAGCTCCCGATAAAAGAATTGTGGTCAAATCCGCCTAAAGAAAAATCGAAAGTTGAAGATAACACTTCGAAAAATGCAAAAAAAATAGATGTTCCCAAGAATTATCCATTGCTATTCCCGACACCAAAAAATAAAATTGCCACATTCTTATATGAAGGGGAATTTTATATTTTAAGTTCCAAGAAACAATTGCTTAGAACTTATCTGTCAAGTAATTATTACAACAAGAATTATTTCGAACATTACAAAACGCACAGAGGCTGCGAAGTCCTGATAGAAAATATATCCGTGAAACCAAAAGGCAAATTTGCATTGGCCAGAAATAAGCAGCAGCATTTTATTCTTTGCCAGTATCAGGAGGATAAATTTTTGGTTTCTAAACTCAATCTGACCACAAAAGAATATTCAGAAATCAATTTGATGGGTCATCACATTCCTGGAGATTTCCAACCGGTTTATTTTAATCAAAATTTTTATTTGCACAACGAAGATGCACCTTCAATTTTTAAAATTAATATTGAAGGCGAATGCTCTATCGAAACAGTGAATAATGATAAAGATATTGCGAAAAATTTGAGCAAAGTGAATGTTGAGATTGGTAAACAGATTCTTAATAGTGTCAAAATACTCAATAGCTTTAATAATGCAGGAATCAGCGCAGGAAATAATCTGGTCTTTTCAAATAATGAATTGATAAAAAAATATGACAGTTCCTTGACATTTTACAAAAGAAGAGCTATCATAAAGATCCATGCGCAGCAGAACAAAAACAAATTTGTGTTTTCCGATGGCAGCGAGATCATCACAGATTCCCGGGGAATGCTGACTTTTACCAGCAGCAGCAAGAATATTCCTGTTTTTTATATTCCATCTGCTGAAGACGGTTTTTTGGCTTTGGCAACAGCTGTGGAATTTGGTGGTTCAGAATATTATTTACATCAAGGCACAAAACTAAAGATAAGGGAAAGAGAGGAAATGTATTCGGAATATTTGGATGCTTATATCAATCATATTTTGGCTTATGGAACTGATTATTAAACCTTTTTATAATAACAGCTATCCAAAAAAAGGAATTTTGATCAAAGGAGAATCCCCGCTGATTTGGCTTTCCGAAATGGATTTTCTCGGCATTGACCTTAATCAGGTAAAGTCTTACGCTGTTCCTTCTACTGAACCCAATGTTTTGTATGGTTGCCTTTTAGTTTTTGATAGCTTTGCTCCAAAAGAAATTGGCAGAAATATCTATTTTCAATGTGTTGATAACAAGTTTTTTATCCCGGAGAATACCATCATATATCCTAAGATAAATGATGATGACTGGAGAAATATTGATCAAGAATATTTGATCATGCATCCGGATTTCGGATTTGTGAAATTGGCAAAAGAAATAGACTGGATTTCTCTGCTTCAGGAACCGGAAAGAAGTAATGATATCATCAGAAAAGCTGTAAAAGGCATAGAGATTCCTCAGAAAATAGAGCGTTTCACCGTTGAAATAAATGATGAAAAAATTCTGGAATCACTTCAAAATCCGAAGACAGAAGAAGAGTGGATGAAAGATCTGCCTTTTGACCTTAAAAAAGTAATGGCCGGCAATAAAAAAGAGATCGAAAAATACTTAAAATATCTGGAAAAATATCCCGACAGAGTTGCTGATCTGGGAATTCCGCTTGATGTTGCCGGAACTTCACGAGATGATGGTTTTGCAAAATTCAAATTTGATAATACCTGGTTTAATAAGTTTTTCGGAAATCAGCAATCGTCATTTTCGGGAAATGGTACTTCCGGTAGGGAAAGAAACAAGTGGATAATTCCCGCATTTCTAGTTGTTATGGTTATTATCAGAATGTCATTTAATTTTAATAAAGATACTACACCAAAAGAATCAGCTGGTTCTATACATAATATATCGGACATTGATAGCGAAATGTCTGTTCCAATAGTGGCTTACAAATCCGGCGTTACAGATATTGATTTGAAAATTGATTCAATGTACGGTTTGCAAAGACGCCGTTTGATGGCTGAACATATAAAAGCTTCGTTATCTTTTAGCAGTGCGAATGACAAGAGCTATGAAGAATATTTGAAAGAAGGCGGAAGACCAATTAATGAAATTCAGGAGGATATTATTAATATCAATGACAAAACAAACCTCGCAACAGATTCTTTAGTAAAAGTTTACGGTAAAAAAATTGTGAAATTTTTAGCTCAAAATGAACCGTTGTACAAAAAGAAAATCACCGATTCTTTGAAGAAATCAGGTTCAGGAAAACCTGCAGATGAGGGAGTTGTAAGCATGATTCTGAAAAAGAAAAAGGTTTTGATTGAGGATTCTTTGGGACGTCTTTATGGGACAAAGGAATCTCCGGAACCAAAATTTGTTCTGAAAAAAGCAAAGAAAATACAGACATTGGACACAGTTATAGCATCTCAAAAAAATGACGTTTCATTTCTGGATATTATTTATTTAATAGCAGGAATTGTTGGGATTGTTGGACTCTATTCTTACTTTTTCAGGAAAAAAACCTTAAACATGGGTGGTGACAATATTCCATTTACAGTCAAGGCTTCTCTTGTTATTATCCTCCTTGGCATGTTGGTCTACCTGTTTTATCCGGTCATAAAAATGTTTGGTTACAATCTGTTTACCTGGTTTCTTATCATCTGTGTTATCCTTCTGTTGTACTACCTTTTCAGTGAAGATAAAACCATTTTAAAATCCGATAAAAATGAATAAGCAGAAATTTACAGAGAAGTTTTTGGCTGCATTTCTCATTCTGGCGGTTCTGAAAATCATCAGTGTACTGGCGCAGTTATTACAGCAAAGTTTTTGGTCGGCAATTGGCAGTTTATTCATAGTTATCGCTGTGGTTTTCATATTATCCTTAGTTATAGCTGCTTTGAAAAGTAAAGAAAATAACAATGGAAATTCCGCAGGACAAAAGAAACGTGGCGGAACCGGCTATGTAGAAAATGTGCTTTTCAACAGGCTGCTTAATAAATATGAAGAGCTTGCTCAAAGATATATCGAAGAAAAAAATTATATCAAAGCAGCAAAAGTTTATATGAATCTGCTCAAAGATAATTTTCGTGGCGCCAAAACATTGGAAAATGGTGGTCTCTATAATGAAGCAGCCGTAATTTATCTCAAAAAATTAAACAATAAATCCGAAGCCGCAAATTGCTACGAAAAGGCAAAACAATACAGTAAAGCAATAGATCTCCACAAAGAACTGGGACAGAAAGAAAAAGTTGGCGATCTGTACAGAGAGATCAATGATATAAAGAATGCAAATACTTATTACCAAATGGTTGTGGATGATTACGTGAAGAATAGTCAGATGGTAAAAGGAGCCCTCATCTACAGAAAAAAAATGGAATTGCAGGAAGAAGCTCAAAAGATTTTGCTAAAAGGCTGGGAAGAAGACCGCGATGGATTCAATTGTCTTAATAATTATTTTGCTAATATTAACGATGTTAAAATCCTGGATGATAAGATTCAGGAATTGTATCACAATCTATCGGCGGAAAAAAAGCTAGATTACTTGAAAGCCTTAAAAACTGAATTCAAAAAAGATCCAAAGCTTCAGGAAACCACAAGGAATATCGCTTACGAAATCATAGCAGAAAAAGTAAAAACACACTCCGAAATTGTAAATGAGTTAAAACATTTCAATCCTAATGATGAAGTGATTCTAAAAGATATTTCCAGGTATAAAATGGGAAGAAATAAGATGTTTAGATTTTGATTAAAATCATCATCTGAAAATTTTAGTAATTTAAATTAACGTTGATTTCAGACTAAAAAATACCATCGACAAATTGCCAAAAAAAATATAAAATTTTCTCTTGTCAAAAATATTTTGGCAAAAAATTTGATGTGAAAAAATCAAATAAATCTAATTCATAGTTTATTAGATTTATTGATAAGGAGGGCAGCAATGTCCTCTTTCCCAGAAATTTATACATTCAATTATATTTAACCAAAGAAGGGAGGCAGCTCAAATTTGTCTCTCTTTTTTTTGTGCTGATACAAAAAAAACCTTCCAAATAATTTGAAAGGTTTGATAATGAAAAATATGATTTAAAAAATTAAGTGGTTTAGATTTTATTTGGCAATTACTTTAAAATTACTGTTCAGACTTTCTCCGGAAACATTGAGAATATACGTTCCTGACACTTTTTTACTAACAATATTAAGTTTGAAAAGTCCTTTTGATGTGGAAGTAATCGTTTCTTTAAGAATGACTTTTCCACTCATATCTGTTAATGTTGCAGTCAGAGTAGATTTCTCATAATTAGGAAGTTGGATGAAAATCTGGTCTTTCACTGGATTTGGATAAACAATTCCTCTATTTTTGGACCCAAATTTATCAACGTCTAATGTGGCCTGGCTGTATAAAGCATTTACTTCTGATGCAGACAATGCGTAATTGAAGATTTTCAGTTCATCAAACGCACCTTTGTAAGGAGCCGGCGTATTCGTAGTTGCTTTGAACTCAAGTTCACCAATATTTCCTATAACAAGATCACTTGCTTCACCAATGCCTGTAACCGCAGTCTCATCGCCTTCAGAGATGAGAATGCCATTTGTGTAAATTCTCATTTTATGAGCAACAATATCTCTCATAATGACCACATTTACCCATTGATCTGTGAAATATTTGGCAAGAGAAGACGTGATTTCTTTTTTCGTAACGTCATCATCTATAGCGAAACGCAATTGTCCACCTTTTAGCTCCACATTGAAACGTTTTCCGGTAGCACCAGTTGTATTATTTTTTGTGATGGAGCCTTTGCACAAAACATAGAGACTTGTTGAAGATGAGCTCGGGATCATACTTGCCGGAGCTTTCATCCAGAAAGAAACAGTGAAAGAATTTCTGTCAAATCTGATGTGATCCTGATCCGGAATGCTTGTGATGTACATACTACCTGGCGCTGTTGCCAGATTGATAGCATTGTTTTCTCTCCCCGGAACTCTTACACTCGAATTATCATACGCCAGGTCAAGAATTCCATCATTTTCATAATCTGTTAAATCTGCAATTTTTTCTCCTTCCGACGGTGCTTCCTGAAATGGCCAATGTCCCACAAGACTTGCTGTCAAAGCTTTGAAGCTCCAAACGTCACCTGTTGCAACTCCTTTATCATTAGACGCATCTATTCTCCAAAAATAATCAGTCGCAGGACTAAGACCAGTCATTTGATAACTTGGTGTTGCACTGTAAGCTACATCGCTTACCTTAGTTAAATTTGACGCACTTGTTCCGAAATAAACGGCATAAGAAGTTGTGTTGGAACTGCCTGTCCATTTCAGAAGCAGATTACCACTTGTTAATTCTACATTATTATTCCCTGTAGATGGTGTTGGCGTAGTGGCTTTTGTAGGCGCAGACGGAATTGGTGGGGTAGTCACAGATCCCACTGTAGTGTAAACCGAAGATTCTGTTGCATTGATAGCTTTAACTCGATAATAATATTGAGTGTTTGGCGTCAAACCTGTTTCGTTGTAACTTGTTACATTCGCAGCAAGTGTTGCAAGTTCTGTAAAAGTTGTACCATTCGTAGAACGTTCCAGAATATAATTCGTTTCATTATCTGCATTATCACTCCAGTTTACAGTAAAAGAGCTGGAAGGCGGAACCTCAGTTGATACTACATTCGTAAAATTAACATTTGTTGGCGGAATGATAAAAGGTTGTGGCGTTTGAGTTGGCACACTATTGATGTAAACTTCTATATTAAGATAAGGCGCATTGGTCGTATTGACTGCCAAAGCATCGTTCACATTTTTATTAAGTCCATTCGCATCTTCCCAAGCATCCGGCATTCCGTCATTATCCGTATCCAGCGCAGCCGGCGCACCATAAACGTGTCCTGCGCCACCATTGGTAAAACCAAATTGTGATGTAAGATCAGATTGAACATAAACATAAGTCGCCGTTGTACCTTTCGAAGCCAGATCGGAAACCATCAGATTCTCCACCTGATCACGTCTTGGATATGACGCGCCAACACTTAATACTGCTTTGTCAAAAGCTTCCTGAGCAGACAACGGTGTATTTTTCATCGGATAATCGTACGGCGTAGACTTGATAGAATTAATATCTCCCGTCGGATATCCTGTAAGATCTGCTGGAACCAGAGTACCGTTCAGAATGCCGTCTTTGTTGTTGTCAAAATAATTTCCTGCGCCATACAAAGAGAAATTATTGTTTCCTCTGTTGAAAGGCGTTGTAAGCGTACTTTGCGTATTGGGACCACCAATGAAATAATTATTAATGATATTCACATCAGAGCTTCCCGCAGAGTCGCCTCCCATAATGTAGGCGTCACCGGATTCCGTATGTCCATAAGTATTACCGTAATTTCCCCAGTTGTAAACCACATTGTTTACAAACTCATTGATTCCTTTTACTTTATTATTACGAGTTTTGTTGCAGATGTACAAGTTTCCGATCAGACTTATTTTACCCTCGGATGGCTGCATCAGTCCACCAGCAGAGTGGTTGTGGCGATGCAAACCTTGACCGATAATAGAATTTTGAATCGTGATATTATCAGGACTTTCACCTTTGTTATCCCAGTTGATGGAGAAAACTTCATCTGTTCCCCAAGTAAACGACATGTGATCCAAAATGATATTAGCACCGTTGGATAATCCGGAAGTGTCCTGACCTTGTGTTGTATTGCCATAGCGGATGCGGATATATCTGGCAATCGTATTGCTCGCACCAGTAAATGTGACCTTTGCTCCAAGAAGTACAATACCTTCTCCTGTAGCAGTTTGTCCTGCAATAGTGGTATTTTTTGCGATTGCAATCTGAGATAAGGTATTGATGATTCCACCGACTTTAAAAATCACAAATCTACCTTCCTGACTTACCGCATCTCGAAAAGAACCCGGGCCACTGTCGTTTAAGTTGGTTACGAGATAAACCTGAGGATTAGCTGAGCCTCTTGCACCTGTAGTATATCTTCCAAATCCTGTAGCTTCCGGGAAAGCCAATGTTTGAGCATTCAAGCCAACAGCTGTTGACATCAGCCCGCAAAACACAAAAAGTTTCAGCGACTCTTTAACTGGTAATTTTTTATTTTTCATAAAATTATTGTTAATTGATGATTAAAAATTTGTAATGATGGAAAATTAGAAACAAACCAAAAGATGAGTGTCCTGCTCCGTCTTGCTTTTAATTTCTATAAATCAACAGATTACAAAAGTAGATTTGAGCTTAATCAAAATCAATTATTAAAAAATGAGATAAAAAAGCGTGTTAATTAAGGTGATGTTGATGTATATTCAGAGAATGTAGATTTGTTTTTTTTTCTAAATTAAATTTCAAAGCAAGAATATGAGCAACATGCAAGTGCAGGATACTGTAAGTTCATAGAATGTCTACTTTTATAAAGTTGAAATACAACGTAACCAGTTTTATTAATTAAACCCAATTATGAAATTTCAAACCAAATTTATTATATCACTATTAGTATTTTTCTTATTTTCATCAAGTCTGAAAAGCCAGGACAAATGGCCAGACGGAACCAAAATCGACAAGTGGTTTAAAGAAAACAAACCAACAGACATCAACAAATTAGGAAAAAAATACATCCTTACAGCCAATGGAATGAAGAATGACAGCACAGTTCTTCAGACAAAACAACTTCAGGCTGTCATAGATTTGGCTGCGAAAAATGGAGGCGGAGTTGTCATTGTACCAAAAGGAACTTTTCTTATAAGTTCAGTTTTCTTCAAACAAGGAACACATTTATATTTAGAAAACGGAGCAAAATTAAAAGGAAGCGATGATATCAACGACTTTCCAGTGGTAACGACAAGAATGGAAGGTCAGACTGTGAAATATTTCCCTGCATTAATCAATGCTGATGGATTGGACGGCTTCACGATTTCAGGAAAAGGAACTTTAGATGGAAACGGTTTAAGATTTTGGAAATCCTTCTGGAAAAGAAGAGAATGGAATCCTAAATGCACCAATATGGATGAAATGAGACCTAGAATTATCTATGTTTCCAATTCCAAAAATGTTCAGGTTGAGGGAATTACGATTAAAAATTCACCGTTCTGGAGCACGCATTATTACAAATCTCAATTCGTAAAATTATTAAACTTAACAATTTTAGCTCCAAAAGAACCGGTAAAAGCACCAAGTACAGACGCTATTGATATTGATGCCTGTTCGAATTTCCTTGTGAAAAACTGTTATATGTCGGTTAATGATGATGCTATCGCTTTAAAGGGAGGAAAAGGTCCAAAAGCAGACACAGACCCGAATAATGGAGAAAACAGAAACATCATTATTGAAGACAATACTTTCGGATTCTGCCATTCTGCACTCACTTGCGGAAGTGAATCCATTCACAACTACAATATCATTTTCAGAAATTCTACGGTGAAAGATGCTTCAAGGTTATTACACCTGAAAATGCGTCCCGACACGCCTCAACATTATGAATACATTACTTTAGATAACATCAAAGGAAACGTAAAAACATTCATTTACGCAAAAGGATGGAATCAGTTTTTTGATTTAAAAGGAGAAGCAAGACCGAAAAAAGGATTGGCAAATAATATTACCATCAAAAATATAGATTTAAGTTGCGAAACAGCGTTCTCTATTGAAAAATCAGATTTGTTTGATTTAAAAGATTTCACTTTTGAAAATTTAAAAATCAAGGCTTTAAAGCCCGAAATCGAAAATTTAAGTAACATTCAAAATTTAAAGCAAACCAAAGTCAATGTTACGAAAGTAGCTTCTCTCACACAATCTTACGACAAAAAAGACGACTCTGATATTTCTGCTAAATGAGTTTTTTTATTAAAATATTCGTTTTCTTATGCTTTTGCTCACAGGTACTGCATTCTCAATCTAAGGAAATCCAATTCCTGAGCGGGACAGATTCTGAACATACCAAAGAATGGGATTTTTGGATAACCGGTGGAAGAAAATCAGGAAGCTGGGATAAAATACAGGTTCCTTCACAATGGGAACAGCAGGGATTTGGCTCGTACAATTACGGCAGAGATTACGTAACCTACGGCAAAAACTTTAAATTTAACGATGAAGTAGGTTTGTACAAACACAAATTTTCAGTTCTAAATTCGTGGAAAGGAAAATCAGTCAACATCGTTTTTGAAGGTTCGATGACGGACACCGAAGTGAAAATTAACGGCAAGTTGGCCGGAGCAATTCATCAGGGTGCTTTTTATGAATTTAAATATGATATTTCCGACAAAATACTATTCGGAAAAGAAAATATTCTCGAAGTCAAAGTTTCTAAAATGTCTGCCGACAAATCGGTAAATAATGCAGAACGTTTGGCTGATTATTGGATTTTAGGAGGAATTTTCAGACCGGTTTATTTGGAAGCAACCCCAAAAGAAAATATTTCTTCAACAGCAATTGATGCTAAAGCGGACGGAACGTTTCGCTCTAATATTTATTTAAAAGGAATTAATTCTGTCAACAATTTGAAAGTTGAAATTTTTGATGCTAAAAATAATCTCGTTGGAGAATCTCAAGTCACCATTAAGAAAGGAGATACTTTAAAACAAATTCAGTTTTCCGTTAAAAATCCAAAACTCTGGACCGCTGAAACGCCTAATTTGTACAAAGCGAAGTTCAGTTTAAATAAAAACAAAAAAAATATCTTCCAAAGCGAAGAAAAATTAGGTTTCCGAACGATTGAAATAAAAAAAGGCGACGGAATTTACGTCAACGGTACCAAAATCAAGATGAAAGGCATCAACCGACACGTTTGGTGGCCTGAAACCGGACGTGCAGTCAACAACAACATCGATTTGATGGACGTTCAGCTCATTAAAGAAATGAATATGAACGCCGTTCGTTGTTCGCATTATCCGCCAAATAAGTCATTCCTTCAGATTTGTGATTCTTTAGGTTTGTATGTTTTGGATGAACTCGCTGGCTGGCAAAAAAAATACAGCACGCAAGTTGGCAAAAAACTCGTGAAAGAAATGGTTACAAGAGATGCGAATCATCCGTCCATCATTTTTTGGAGCAACGGAAATGAGGGCGGACATAATTTTGATTTGGATGCAGAATATGCAAAATACGACTTGTCAAACCGTCCCGTTATTCACGCGCATCATAAGCCTGGAAATGCTTTCAACGGCATCGATTGCAATCATTACGAAGATTATTACAGCACCAAAAAAATTCTCGAAGGAGAAAATATTTATATGCCGACCGAGTTTCTGCACGCACAGGATGACGGCGGTGGCGGAACTTCTTTAGCCGATTACTGGGAACTTCACTGGAATTCCAAAAAAGGTGCAGGTGGTTTTCTCTGGGCGTTTGCGGACGAAGGTTTGGTAAGAACAGACTTTAATAATCAAATTGATGTGAATGCCATTAACGCTCCCGATGGAGTTGTGGGTCCGCATCGTGAAAAGGAGGGAAGTTTTTATGCCATCCGTGAAATTTACAGTCCGCTAAAAATTGATTTGAAAACGTTACCGGATGATTTTAATGGAATTATTCCTATTGAAAACCGCTACCATTTTACCAATTTAAATGAGTGTCAATTTGAATGGAAATTGGTCAAGTTCAAAACACCATTTTCATCAGAATCAGGATTTGATGTTCTTCAAAAAGGAAAAACAGAATCTCCGAATATTAAACCGACAGAAAAAGGAAATATCAATCTTAGTCTTCCTTCAAACTGGAAAGAAAATGAAGGTTTATTATTAACGGCAACCGATTCTTTCGGAAAAGAAATTTATACCTGGACTTGGAAATTGAAGTCTAATGATGAAATTTCAAAACAGTTTTCAAACTCTTTAATTAAAGAATTTCCGGTTTCTGTGGTTGAAAATGAAACTGAATTTATTTTAAAATCAGACGAAAAAGAATTCGCCATTGGTAAAAAAGATGGATTATTAAAATCAGTGATTGTCGATAAAAAAGGAAAAAAAATAACCTTCAAAAACGGACCAGTTTTTGTGAACGGAGCAATGGAATTATCTTCTATCAAATCTTTTGCAGAAGGTCAAAATCAGCTGATTGAAGTCAATTATAAAAACGGAAATAAAATCATTTGGAAACTCAATCCAAACGGAATTTTAGAATTAAATTATCAATATTCTTTAAATGGAGATTACCAGTTTTCAGGCGTAAGTTTCGATTATCCGGAAAACTACGTTATCAACGCAAAATGGCTCGGAAAAGGACCTTATCACGTTTGGAAAAACCGTTTGCAGGGACAGACTTATAATATTTGGCAAAATTTAAAGAACTCAACCAAAACCGGGCAATCACCTTGGATTTATCCTGAATTTAAAGGCTATTTTGATGATATTTCGTGGTTGCAATTAGATACAGCAGAAGGCAAAATAACGGTCGGAACCAAAGAAGAAAAAATGTTCGTCAGACTTTTTGATTTTTACGGAATTTACGGAGCAGAAGGTTATCCGAAATTGCCAAGCGGAAATATTTCATTTTTAGATTCAATTCCACCGCTGGGAACTGTTTTAGCATTTAACATTAACGATAAAACCGAATCTTTAGGATTGGAAAGTGAACCGAATCATCTGAATGGAACATTTAAAAGAACCTTATATTTTTATTTCGGATTGCCGGATTTGGGCGATGAAAATAAGCAGTTTACAATGCCGAAAGAAAATATTTTAACAGATTAAGATGCAGAACTGGATAAAATTTTTGACGCTGTTTTTAGGTTCGTTTTTGTTTGCGCAACAGACGACTTTCAAGTTTGATTTTGGTACAGACAGAACCGAAAACGGATTTATTCCCATCACATCAACCTCAAAATTTGATAAGAAAATCGGCTACGGTTTTATGGATATTTCCGGTTTGAAATCCGTTGATAATGGCGGAAATGCTTTGACAGGAGATTTCATAACCAGCGAAAAACCATTCTATTTTTCAGTTGCAATTCCTGAAGGAAATTATAATATTACATTAAATCTTGGCGATACGGAAGGGAATTCGGAAACGACTGTGCGAGTAGAAAACCGCCGTCTGATGCTGAATGATATTAAGACAAAAAAAGGTGAAATCGTCGAAAAACAAATCACAGTTCACGTCAAAGACAGCATCATCCGAAAACACGACGGAACTCAAATTGGGATTGTAAAGCTGAAACCAAGAGAACGAAAATATTTACATTGGGACAATTTGCTGACGATTGAATTCAATGACAAAGCGCCAAAAGTTTGCTCGGTCATCATTCAGTCTAACAAAACCGCAAAAACCATTTATCTGACTGGCGATTCCACGGTTGTAGATGCGCAGTACGAACCTTGGGCGTCTTGGGGGCAGATGTTGCCGTATTTTTTTGTTCCGAATGAAGTCGTGATTGCCAACTACGCCGAAAGCGGAGAAACCCTGAAAGCCTTCGAAGACCGCCACCGAATCGATAAAATCTGGAATAAAATAAAGCCCGGAGATTATCTGTTTATTCAGTTTGGACACAACGACCAGAAAGCGGGCAACAGTACAAAATCCGGCTACAGAAAAAGATTGAAAGAATGGATTTTAAAAGCCAAAGAACTGGAAGCAATTCCTGTTTTGGTTACCTCAATGAACCGCAGAGTTTTTGACGGAAATAATAAAATCGTCAATACTTTAGATGATTTTCCTGATGCGATGCGTGAAATTGCAAAGGAGGAAAAAGTCGATTTAATCGATTTGAATGCCTTGAGCAAAACTTTATTCGAAGCGATGGGACAGGAAGAAGGAAAAAAAGCATTCGTACACTATCCCGCAAATTCTTATCCCAACCAACCGACTGCTTTGGCTGATGATACGCACTTCAACACCTATGGCGCTTACGAATTGGCAAAATGTGTTGTGAAATCAATTGTAGACCAAAATTTAACTTTAAAGAAACATATTTCGAAAAATTATAAAAATTTTAACCCCAATAAGCCTGATAAAGTCGAAGAGTTCCATTGGCCAGAATCTGTTTTTATGGAATCTCTGAAGCCTGATGGAAATTGAAAATTGCTCTGAGTAATATGCAGTTTGTCATTCTGAATGAAACGAAGTGTAGTGAAGAATCTAGCATTATTAGATTTTTCGTTCCTCGACACAAGAGCTTGCTCGAACTGAACGAAGTTAAATGACAAACGTTTAAAAGCCAAGATTTAATAATGAAAATTAATAATATAGTCAGTCTCAGTCTCCTCTGTTTTGCCTTCGGAAATCTCTCCGCACAAAATCCGTGGCCCAAAACCACCGAGACAGCAAAGCCTTGGACGCGCTGGTGGTGGATGGGAAATGCCGTTGATGAAAAAGGATTGGATAAACAACTCACTACTTTACATAAAGCAGGTTTCGGAGGAGTTGAAATCGTGCCAATTTACGGTGCAAAAGGTTTTGAAAAACAATACATTAATTACCTTTCTACGGAGTGGATGAAAATGCTCCAGTTCACGACCAACAAAGCCAAAAGCTTAAATATGGGCGTTGATATGTCCGTGGGAACAGGTTGGCCAATTGGCGGACCGCAAGTGGACGAACAGGATGCTGCTACGAAAATGATTGTTCAGATCTACACGATTTCATCAGGCGAAAAATTTTCAGATAAAATTGTTCTGAAAGACGAGAAACAGAAGAATTTAAAAACAATTAAACTCGATGTTGTCACGGCTTACAATGAAAAAAATGAAGCGGTAGTTTTAACAGATAAAATCAATGCTGATGGCTCTTTAAACTGGAAACCAACAGCAGGAAAGTGGACGGTTTACGCAGTTTTTGTGGGTAAAATTTTACAAAAAGTAAAACGTGCGGCGCCGGGTGGCGAAGGTTACACTTTAGACCACTTTTCGCCAGACGCGACGAAGAATTATCTGAAAACTTTTGACAAGGCTTTTGGAAATTCCAATTATGGAATCAGGTCTTTTTTCAATGACAGTTATGAGGTTTACAACGCCGACTGGACGCCGGATTTTTTAAATGAATTCAAAAAAAGAAGAGGCTATGATTTAAGTCCGTACATCAAATATCTTGTGAGTAATGAGGAAAGTGAAATTGCAGGAAGGGTAAAATCCGATTACAGAGAAACGTTGAGCGAATTGATTTTAAACAATTTTACCAAAGATTTCACCAATTGGGCACATTCAAAAAACTCAAAAAATACCAATCAGGCACACGGTTCGCCGGGGAATTTGTTGGATTTGTACGCAGCTGTCGATATTCCCGAATCTGAAACTTTCGGAAGTTCGATTTTTGAAATTCCGGGGTTAAAAAGAGATACTGCTGATATTCAGAAATCAGATATGCCTGATTTTAATATGTTGAAATTTGCTTCTTCAGCAGCAAATGTGACAGGCAAAAAATTAACTTCAAACGAAACGTTTACCTGGTTAACCGAGCATTTCAAAACCTCGTGGTCTCAGGCAAAACCGGAAGTTGAGCAGGTTTTTTTATCAGGAATCAATCACGTTTTTTATCACGGAACGACTTATACGCCTACAGATGTAAAGTTTCCGGGATGGTTGTTTTACGCATCGGTGAATTTCGTTCCTGAAAACAGTTTATGGCCGCATCTGAAAGGATTAAATTCTTATATCGAACGCACGCAATCTGTTTTGCAAAGCGGAAAATCAGACAACGAACTACTGATTTACTGGCCAATTTACGACCAATGGGCGAGTCCGAAAGGGAAGGACGTGACGTTCAAAGTTCATAACGTGGAAAAATGGTTGATGCCGACTCCGATGTATGAAAATATGAATAAACTCAGTAAAATGGGGTATTCTCTCGATATGATTTCGGATAAAATGATTGGCGAATCAAAGTCGGAAAATCAGAAAATTCAGGTTTCGAAGGAAGGGTCGGCTTATCAGGTTTTAATTATTCCTGAACTGACGTATCTGCCGGAATCTACTTTAAAAAGCATCATAAATTTAGCTCAAAACGGCGCATCAATTATCTTTCAAAACGAGCCAAAAGATATTCCCGGAAATTTTGAAGTCGAAAAAAGAAGAACGCAGTTAAAATCTTTATGGAATCAAATACCGTTTCAAAACCAGTCAGGAAATGTGAAATTTGCCAACATCGGGAAAGGTAAAATTTTGTTGAGTTCAGATGTTGCAAAAGCTTTGGAATATTTAAAAATTGAAAGAGAAAAACTGACCGATACAGGATTGAAATTCGTGAGAAGACAGTTCGACGGCGGAAAATATTATTACATCGTCAACCATACTTCAAAGGAAATCAATCAAAATATTCCGTTAAATTATATTGGAAAACAAGTGACTTTGATGAATCCTGAAAATGGAGATTATGGACTTGCAAAGACTCAGAATAATTCAGTTAAAGTTCAGTTGAAATCAGGACAATCCTTAATTATAAAAAATACCGAAGAAATTTATACCTCGATTCCCAATTGGTATTACGCTGAAAAAACCGATGCGCCAATCGCTTTAAATCAACCTTGGCAATTGACTTTCAAAGAAGGCGGTCCTGAACTTCCAAAATCCAAAACGTTAGACAAACTTCAACCGTGGACAAATTTCACAGAAGACACTTCAACGCAGAGTTTTTCCGGAACCGGAGTGTACACAACGACTTTGAAATTAAAAAAGAAAAATGCTGACGATTATCTTCTGAAATTCGATAAACTCTATGAAAGTGCAAAGGTGATTGTCAACGGTCAGGATGCCGGAATAGTCTGGAGTCTGCCTTTTGAAATTAACATTGGAAAATATTTAAAGAAAGGAAAAAATACCATCCAAATCGAAGTCTGCAACCTGATGGCGAACCGAATCCGTGATATGGACCAGAAGAAAATTCAGTGGCGAAATTACCACGAAATCAATTTTGTGAATATTAACTACAAGCCATTTGATGCATCCAACTGGAAAGTTCAGCCTTCCGGTCTTGACGGAGAAATTCAATTAATTCCAATTTATTATTCAAAATAATTTTTGGATTAAGATTTAAAAACTTTGCGGACTTTGCGTTAAAATTATTTAGAAACATATTAAAAAAAGAACTCGAAAATTCACGAATTCAAAAAACAAATCATTAGAAATGAGTGCAAAAAATATCATAAAAACATTCGCATTAGGAACTTTGCTGACCTTTAGTTTTTCCAATGCTCAGCAGAAACCTAAAGTCGTTTTAGACAACTTTTTCAACAACGAAAAAAAGGAAAACAAAGAAACCAAAGTCCTCGAATCGTGGCATTACACGTGGAACGACACTTCCAACGGCGGGTTTTCTCTGTTGGGAGAAATTTTCACAAAACAGGGTGCCGAAATCAGTACTTTGACAACCGCTCCGACCAAAAAAGATTTGAAAAACGCCAATATTTACATCATCGTCGATGCCGATATTGATAAAGAAGCATATGGTGGAAAAGCCAATCTGATTGACCCGACCAGCATCAAAAACCTGACTGATTGGGTGAAAAAAGGAGGCGTTTTGGTCTTGATGAGCAACGATAATGGAAATTCAGAATTCGAACATTTCAATAAATTGGCTGGAGAATTTGGAATTCATTTCAACGATGACAGCTACAACCGCGTTCAGAAAAGAGAATTTGAGCAGGGAAAAGTAATGGTTTCGGCCGGAAACAAAATTTTTTCTGAGCAGAAATTATATATGAAAGAAGTAAGTTCCATCGACGTGAAATCCCCTGCCAAAGCTATTTTGAAGGCAGAGGGGAAAAACATCGGAGCCATTGCAAAATTCGGCAAAGGGACGGTTTTCGCATTGGGCGACCCGTGGTGCTACAACGAATACATCGACGGCAAAAAGTTACCTGCAGATTTTACCAATTATCGGGGAACTGAAGAATGGGTGAAGTGGCTTTTGAAGCAGACTTCGAAGAAATAATTTGAGGTGTGCAATCGGTTGAAGCGGCTGGATAAATTTATTTGGGCAGCTTAATCCGCCTTCCACTACCGCTTTTTTGCTCGTCGTTCCTCCTCACAAAAAGAGCTCCGTTCCTTTAGATTTGTAATAATAAAATATGATTGGG
>NZ_JAPFHB010000013.1:0-100305 GCF_059803555.1 Chryseobacterium sp. TB1-D10
ATTCCGAACACAGAAGTTAAGCCCTCTAGCGCCGATGGTACTGCGAAAGCGGGAGAGTAGGTCGCCGCCAGTTTTTTAAACGCTCATCATTCATTTGATGAGCGTTTTTTTTTGACTTAAATCAAAGAAATAAACTCAGGAAAACATAGTAATGCACCTGATAAGGAAAAGTATATTAGTTAATGTATATTTAAAAGAAATTTTAATAAACAAAATTAAATAATTATTGTAATAATATAAACCCGCTTAATAAGAATATATTCTTTTGAACTATTGCTAACAGTAATTTCAAAAGGCGATAAGTAGTAACAAAATTCTATTTTAATTTTCAGTAATTAATTTTTATAATTCATTAGTTCATTTTAAAAGAATATCTAACTGTTAATTTTTAATAGGGTCATAATTTCTTCAGATTTTCAATATTATCTGTTAATGTTTTGATAAAAATGTTGATTTCATTTTTTTTCAAATCTTAATTAAGTTATTTTTGCAAAAATTAATTTTTAAAATGAAAAAATACTTAATTCTTCTTTTAATTTCTCTAATGGTAGTTTCTTGCTCCAAAATTAAAGTTGAAGGAAATGTAAAAGGAGGTTCGCCTCTTGAAAGAATAGAATTTATAGAAGCTTCTGGGGTGGCAACACTTCCACTTGTTAACCTTGGTGTTGACGATAAAGGAAATTTTAAAGGTGACTTCAAAGCTCCTAAAAACGGAATGTATGCAATGACTTATGCAGGAAAAATGAATTTCATTTATCTTAAAAAAGGTCAGACTCTTAATATCTCTGGTGATTCCGCTACATTCCCTGAAGTTTACAAAATCGAAGGTGATGCTAAAAAGAATAATGATTTCATCACTGCTACTCAAAAATATTTGGAGTCTTACAGCTCAAAACTGAACATGCAGATGTTGCAAAAGAAGGAGCCTGAATTCTTAGCCGATATCAAAAAAATACATTCGGATCTTGAAAAAAATCTTGACGAGAATGCTGATAAATTAGGCGCAGACAGCGAAGTTGTTAAACTTAAGAAAGATGAACTGACAACTAATATCTTAACTTTCTTAGTTCAGTATCAGTCTGCTCACGGGCAAGTTGCTGGAGATCCATCTTTCAAAGTTTCTAAAAACTTTACAGACTACGAAAAAACTTTGACTGAGAATAATGACAGAATGGTAGAAAACCTTCCTGTTTACAGAAATTATTTGTTGAACAAAGTTGGTCAGGATTTTCAAAGTTTTGCGGAGAAGCAAAAAGATAAAGACAATGTAAGTATGTCAACTATTTTTGCAAGATTCCTGGCGACTAACAAAGAGATGTCTCAAAAAACAAAAGACTATTTGTTGGCTTTTGTAATTGCTAAATTTGATCTTAATCCTTATACAAGCGATGTAAAAAAAGTTAAGAAAGTTAGCGATGAATATATCAAGGATTCTGAAGTTAAAAAAGATTTGAACTCAGCAATCAACGCTGTGTTTGGTTTGAAAAAAGGCGAAGAAGCTCCGAAAGTAAGTTTAACTAAATTAGATGGGAAATCCGGAAGCTTTGAATCGAATGGCAAACCAACTTTGGTAATGAGCTATGCTTCTTGGAATCCGTATATCGGACAATCTACAATTCCTGTGCTTAAAGAAGTTGTTAATTTTTACAAAGCTAAAGTCAACTTTGCATTTGTAAATTTAGACGATACAAAAGAGCAATTTACAAAAACGGCTAACGCTATGTTGAAAGGTATTCCTGGAACAAATTATTATGCTGAGGGTGGATTGCAATCAGAATATGCTAAGAAATTCTTTATCTATGGTTTCAAAATCCCTGGGTTTTTCTTAATTGATAAAGATGGAAAAGTAGCAAGCCAGACTTTCTATAATTTAGGAGATGCTAAATTTGTAGAAGAAATGAACAAAATTTCCGGCCTTCAGGCTCCGACAGTTAATCCACAAGTACAATTGCAAAATGATTTGTTGCAACAGAATCCAAATGCAGATTCTGCAAAAACAAAATAATAAATGAAACAAAGAAGAAATAAAATTCTTGAAAATATCAGACTCCTTTCCGCCGGTGCGAAAGGAGTTTCTGTTGGTAAGACAGAAGACGGAAAAACAGTTTTGGTAAAAGGTGCAGTTCCCGGAGATCTTGTCAACGTAAGAGTCAAGAAATCGAAAAGTAACTATTTCGAAGGCGAAGCAGTAGATATTTTGGAATATTCTGAGCACAGAGTAGAACCGAAATGTATCCACTTCGGAACTTGTGGCGGATGCAAATGGCAAAATATCGCTTACGAGAAGCAACTCGATTTCAAACATAATGAGGTTGTAAATAACATCAAAAGAATTGGTGGTTTTCCTGAATTCGAAGAAATTCCAATTTTAGGAGCGCCAGATCAATATTTCTACCGAAACAAAATGGAGTTTTCTTTTTCCAATGCACGCTGGTTAACTCAATATGAAATCAGTTCAGAAGAAAACTTCGGAAATAGAGATGCATTAGGATTTCACATTCCCGGGATGTGGAGCAAGATTTTGGATTTGAAAGAATGTTGGCTTCAGGAAGATCCTTCCAACCAAATCAGATTAGCTGTTAAAAAGTATGCTATTGAAAATGGTTTAGAGTTTTACGATGTTAAGGAACAAAAAGGATTCTTAAGAACTTTGATGCTTCGTCAGAATTCTAAAGGTGATTGGATGGTACTTTTCCAGTTATATAAGGATAACAAAGCTGAAAGAATCAAATTATTTGATTTTCTATTAAGTCAGTTTCCTCAGATTACGACTTTGGTTTATGCAATCAATCCGAAAGGAAATGATAGTATTTACGATTTGGATATTCAAAATTACTACGGAGAAGGTTTTATCTATGAAGAAATGGATGGACTTAAATTCAAAATAGGACCTAAATCTTTTTTTCAGACCAATTATAAGCAGGCTTTAGAATTATACAGAAAAACACTTGAATTTGCAGATCTTACAGGCGATCAGGTAGTGTATGACCTTTACACAGGAACGGGAACAATTGCGCAATATGTTGCAAGGAATGCTAAACAAGTTATCGGAATCGAATCTGTTCAGGAAGCAATAGACGCAGCCATCGAACATGCAGAACTAAACGGGCTTAAAAATACAACTTTCTATTGTGGTGATATGAAAAACGTTTTCAACGACGAGTTTCTTGCCAATCATCCGAAAGCTGATGTGTTGATTACTGATCCACCGAGAGATGGGATGCACCAGAAAGTTGTAGAACAGATACTGAAATTGGCACCTGAAAGAATTGTCTATGTAAGCTGTAACTCTGCCACACAGGCTAGAGATATTGCACTGATGAAAGATGACTATGAATTGGTAAAGATTCTCCCAGTAGATATGTTTCCGCAAACGCATCACGTGGAGAATATTGCTTTGCTGATTAGGAAATAAGGTTTAATTTTATTCGTTCAAAGGTCTAAATACAACATTAATCAATGAAAAACTTAATATGGATTTTCGGTTTTCTGTTGCTTCTCACAAGTTGTGGAAGTGATGACGATATATGCCTCGGCGAAGAATCTACGCCCAGACTTCTACTGAAATTCAGGAATGACAGTAATAATCTGGTCACAACTGTGGATACACTTTATGTAGATGTTGATTATGGGAAAGATCCTATCAAGAATATTATCTATTCCGCCAATGTAGATTCTGTTTTCATTCCGATGAGAATAGATGAAAATCCTTACACCGATATTTATTTCAGAACCAGAAGGAATCAAACCAGAAGTAAGGTGAGAGTCAAATATGAAAAAAAGGCAATCTACGTTTCGCCGGCTTGCGGATTTAAAATCAATTATGATAACCTGAATGCAGAATTGCTGGAAAGCACTGCTGTTCAAAGTATCCAAACCAATAATACGTCATTGACTGATGAGAATAATATCAATTTTTATCTGCGCTTTTAGCCTTTTGTCGGTTTCAGTTTTTTCTCAGACCAAGACAGAAGAAAAAAAACAGGATTCTATCAAGTGGAAGTACACGCCCAACTTTACCGTTGGTGTAGATGTTCTCAATCTTGGAACTGGTTTTTTCAGTGACAGACAGATGATTCAGGGGTTCATTTCCACTAGGATTAATAAGAAAGTTCACGCTATTATAGATATTGGATATGATAACAACATCTATCAGAAAAACGGTTACGATGCAAAAGCAGACGGGTTATTCGCGAAAATTGGAGGGTTTTATATGCTTTCCCCCGATCCCGAGAATGCTCTGAACGGTTTCTATGCAGGAGGAAAATTGGCAGGAAGTTTCTATAACCAAGAGTACAAAGCAATTCCGGTAAAAGGCTTGAACAGCGAAGGCGTCTTTTTATCATTCGATCCTTCTACGCAAAGCAGTTATTGGATCGAAGCTATGTTGGGCGCTAGAGTTCAGGTTTTCAGCAGTAACTTTTTCATAGATGTTAATGTGCAGCCAAGATACTTAGCTTATACCACAAAACAAGAAGAGATCAAACCAATGATTGTCCCTGGGTTCGGTAAGAGTTCCGGAAGTTTCAATATGGGTTTCAGTTGGAACATCGCTTACAAGTTTTAAAACTATAAAGTCCGCAGGTTGCGGGCTTTTTTTATGATCGATGATTAGGGCAGCTTTATCCGCCTTCCACTCCCGCTATCCCGAAAAGCCATTCCTCGTCCCCGGCTATTCTCGGGATGAGCTCCGTTCAAGTCGGCTGCAGCAGAGCTTCTTAGTAGGCTTCGGCAATAATTATTTTGGTCATTACCCATTTCACACGTCAGGCTGCGTAAAAGCACACGTGAAGTCAATCATTTTCACGTATGCTGTTTTCCGATGGCAGGTGTGCTATCTGTTAGTGGAAAGTTATTCACTGAAAAGTGCGTAGCTTCTCGTCTGATCTTAGCAAGCTTACTCTTGATCGAAAGCAAGCTTGGTTTTCTATAAAAGATGCTTTCCTTTTTAAAGTGAATCGATGATGGTGATAGAACACCAACTGGTTTTCAGCTGTTGAGAAAGACAAAAAGCACAAAACAGACTGGCTGCTTTGTGCTTTTTGAAAATCGTATCGTGAGATTATTTATTAATTCAATTTGATATTGAAAGGCATTTCCATCATCACAGCTGCTTTTGCATTAGGATCTGTAACCTGTTGGAAGATCTTAAAATTCTCTTTCCCGATTTTATTTTTAATCACTCTCGTTGAAAAATCTTCATCGGTTTCAGAAGAAAATATTTGCTCAAATTTTGACATCTTAGCCGGGTAAGTTGATACGCCGTAATCTTTAAGATCAGCTTTTTTAGCTGCATAATTGATGGCATCCTGCAAAGTTCCTAACTCATCTACTAATCCGATTTCTTTAGCTCTCACGCCGGACCAGATTCTGCCACCGCCGACAGCATCAATCTGTTCAAAAGATTTTTTTCGGTTCAAGGTTACAAAATGCACGAAACGCTGATAAGTAGATTCCACACTTCTTGTCATAATCGTAAGCGTTCCGGGGCTAAGTCCGTTGATAGCAGAAATCATATTAGAATTCGCATTGGTCGTAACAGCGTCGCTTCTGATTCCATTTTTCGCTGCCAAATCTTTGAAGTAAGGAATCACACCAAATACTCCGATAGAACCTGTCAAGGTATTCGGCTCCGAGAATATTTTGTCTGCTCCCATTGCGATGTAGTAACCACCGGACGCCGCATAATCTCCGAAAGAAACAACCACTGGCTTTTTGCGTTTCAGCTGCTGCATTTCGAATAGGATTTCGTCTGAAGCATTCGCACTCCCACCCGGCGAGTTGATGCGGAAAACCACCGCTTTCACATCATCGTCGTCCTGAAGTTTTTTGATTTCTTTTCTGAAGTTTTCTGAGTAGATGGCATCATAACCTTTTCCATTATTGATGGCTCCGGAAGCGTACAGGATGGCGATTTTGTTTTTGCCTTCTTCAGATTCATTTGATTCTGCATATTTTGCAAAAGAGATTTTGTTGATTTTTTTATCAGAATCGATGTTCAGTTTTTTTCTGATAATGTTATCGTATTCAGATTTTTGAATCAGCTGATCCGCTAATTTATACTGCAGACTCAGATTTGGCAAATAACCATAAAGACTATCTGTAATCGTTTTGAATTCTGATACAGGGATTTTTCTGGACGTTGCAATCTTGCTGGAGGTTTGAGCCCAGATGTCATTTAGCAAAGTCGAAAGCTGTTCCTTGTTTTCCGGGGAGATCTCATCCTTCAGGAAAGGTTCAACCGCCGCTTTGAACTTCCCGTGGCGGATAACCTGGATTCCGATGCCATATTTCTCTGCAAAACTTTTGAAGAAAGTTACTTCAGCTGCAAGACCTTTTAGTTCAATCCCGCCTGCAGGGTTCAGATAATATTTGTCTGCTGCAGAACCTAGATAATAAGCACCTTGAGATACAGAGTTGCCGTATGCATAAACAAATTTTCCACTCTTTTTGAAATCAATTAAGGCATTTCTAATATCATCCAACTGCGTGATTCCGGCGTTGATGTTATCAGCTTCTATGCTGATTCCTTTTATTTTGTCATCATTTTTTGCCTTTTTAATAGCTTGCAGAACATCATATAACAGCACCACATTTTCTTCTTTCTTTAAAGTGAAAAAATCTTCCTGATCCTCAGATGGACTATCGATGATTTTAGTTTTCAGGTCTAATGTAAGGACAGAATTAGATTTTACATCCGAGGTTTCTGATATAGAAGATAAAATGATAAAAGCGATAAAAAATGCAAAGAAACCTGCTATGACTATAAAAATTGCAGTTAAATTTGCGAGAACTAGTTTGAAAAAACTTTTCATTATAAAATAATTTGTTTGATATGTCGTACAATAGTGTCGTTTTGTTACTTGGAAGTAATATTAATAATCCCGAAAAAAACATCCAGATTGCTTTGAAAAAAATCGAAAGTGAAATTGGTGCAATATTAATAAAATCTGAATTAATCATATCCGACCCTGTAGAATTTGAAAGTAAAAATAATTTTTGTAATATTGCAGTTAAATTAAAAACACAAATTTCGCCTGTAAAACTGTTAACGCAGTTGAAGATGATAGAAATTGAGATGGGTAGGGTAAAAGATTCCTCCTATTTTGGTGCTTATCAGGACAGAATTATAGATATTGATATAATATTATATAATAATATAAGGTTTATCTCGAAGAAATTAATTATTCCTCATCAAAAAAATCTATATGAAAGAGATTTTGCAAGAGTATTAATTAATGAAGTAAAATAAATTTTTAGGACACAAATGATTATGAAAAAAAAACTATTTCTACTTTTACTGCTGCCATTTCTGGGTTTTGCACAAACCAATGAAAATAATAGCAATTCCGAAATCAAAACACAACCATTCAATAATAAAAGCAGACTTTTCAAAGACTGGTCTATCTCTGTAGGCGGTGGTGCAGCTTATATGGCTAATGCTGATCTTACATCTTTTTATGATGGTAAAGTCAATTGGGGCTGGAATGGCTATGTAAGTTTGGACAAACAGATTAGCCACGTTTTTGGAATCTCCTTATTATATACAAGAGGAGAAACCAAGCAGAAAGCACATCTGAATGATCTTTCCGGAGTAGCTCATGGTTACACAAAATTTGATCAAATTGCCTTATTAGGAGATGTCAATTTTTCTAATATTATGAGAAGAACAGATAATAAATCTAATTTCAGATGGGCATTGCACGGATACGGAGGAATTGGATTTACGGGATATAAAACTTTTTTACAGGATGATTATGTTCATAGCAAATCTCCTCTTGAAATTGATCAAAAAATGGGTATCTCTTCTTTCACATACATTGGTGGTGTTGGTTTGAAGTATAATATTTCCAGACTGCTTGACATTGAGCTTAGAACTTTATATATCATAAGTGGAGATGAGGAGTTTGACGGTGGCGGATGGACAAGAACAGATACAGGATATAACGAAATAAATGATAGTTATACAGATAATGCATGGCTTGTGAATCTTGGTATTTCTTTCAAATTAGGCAAGCATCAGGATCATCTTCGTTGGGTAGATCCGTTACAAGGTGCTTACGCTAAAACAGCAGATTTGGAAGAAAAATTTAAAGATTTCAAAGTTTGTGACAAAGGTGATGGCGATAATGATGGTGTTTGTGACGATTGGGACAGACAGCTCAATACACCTGCTGGTGCAAGAGTAGATGGTGCAGGAGTTGCTTTGGATCTGGACTTGGATGGTGTTATAGATCTTAATGATAAATGCGTAACAATACCTGGACCAGTAGAAAATAAGGGTTGCCCTCTTGAAAAAACGACACCGGTAGTTACGCAACAGGTTGCTATAGAAGAGATTAATAAATATTTCAACGGAATAGAATTTGAACTGAACAAAGATGTTATTCGACCGAAATCTTTTCAGGATCTTAACCAGGCAGCAGATATTATCAAAACTTTAGGAGCAGGAGATAGTTTTATTGTCGTAGGAGCTACGGATAGCAGAGGTTCCTCTGCATATAATAAAAAACTATCACAAGCAAGAGCCAATGCTGTGCTTAAATATTTAGTGGAAAAAGGCATATCTTCATCCGTTCTTTCTGCAGAAGGCAGAGGGAAGGAAGATCTTAAATATACAGAGTGCGATCCGGCAACAAAATGTCCGGAGTGGAAAAATGAAGCGAATAGAAGAGTATATTTTGTAGCAAAATAATAACTAGAAAAAAAACATTCAAATATGAAACAAAATTTATTATCATTAGTAGCAATAGGATTATTGTTGCCATTGAGTTTAGCAGGTCAGGAGAAATCGACAGATGCCAACTCCGGGTCTCAAAATGTTTCCCCATTTACACAATCTTCAAAAAGATTTAATGATTGGTCTGTTTCAATTGGTGCTGGTGTACCATTGATTCAGTCAGCAGATATGACATCTATCAAAAATGGAAACGGAAAAAATCTTTTTGGCTATTCTGCATACATTAGTGTAGATAAAGCGATAACTCATGCTTTTGGTCTTAATCTGCAATATGACAGAGGTGAAACAAGACAAGGATATGCAAATACAAAAGATCACGTAGCTTTGCCAGATAGACAAATTGCGGGCAGAACGCAATACAATGCTATTTCTTTACTGGGAGATCTTAATTTTTCTAACCTTCTTAGAAGAGTAGATAACAAGTCTCCTTTCAGATGGGCATTACACGGATATGCTGGTGTTGGGACAATAGCTTATAAATCGTACAGACAAGATCCGGGTCCTGCGTATAATCAAACACTTAATCACGAGATAAAACCTTTCAAACTTGGTTCACTTTTCGGACAAGCCGGAGCTGGTCTTAAGTTTAAAGTCAATAACAGAGTTGATATCGAAGGTAGAGTAATGTATGTTGTGACAGGTGATGACGAATTTGATGGAGCAGGTGTTGGACAAACAGGTTACAACCTTACAGAAGATCAGATTTCTGATAATTTTTTCAATACGACGCTTGGACTTACATTCAAACTTGGTAAGCACGAATCCCATTTGATGTGGCACGATCCATTGCAGGAGATCTATTACAAACTTGATGTTCTTAATGATAAAACACAAGATCTTGAAGTCTGCAAAAAAGGAGACGTTGATAATGATGGCGTTTGCGACGACTGGGACAGACAACTTGATACACCTGCCGGAGCAAGGGTTGACGGTGCCGGTGTAGCATTGGATGTTGACTTGGACGGTGTAATAGACCTATATGATAAATGCGTAACAGTTCCGGGACCAGTGGAAAACCAAGGTTGTCCAGTAACGATGAATAACTCAAGTACAGGAATGGTAACAGATGAGACTGCAATAATGAAAGGCATAGAATTCGATCTTAATTCTGATAGAATTCTTCCCTCAAATACGCCAATTCTAAACAATGCAATTAATTATATCAACTCTTCAAACAATGCTTTCAAAGTAATTGGAGGAACAGATACAAGAGGAACAGAAGAATATAACCAGGAACTTTCTGAAAGAAGAGCAAGCAGTGTAAAAGACTATCTTATTGAAAATGGAGCAGATAAGAACAAATTGGAAGCCTTAGGAAAAGGAGAAAAAGACCTTCTTTATCCTGAATGTGAACCAGCTTCTAAATGCCCGGAATGGAAAAACAGAGCAAACAGAAGAGTGTATTTTGAAGCTAAATAAAATATATTTCTAAATAAATAAAAACCGTTTCGTTTTATGACGAGACGGTTTTTTTATTTTAAAGAATTGATTAAATTTACAAATGCTTTCTTCCAAAGAATCACAAAATACGCTTATTCATAAAACACTCAAACAATTTTGGGGGTTTGATGAATTCCGATCTTCTCAAGAGCAGATTATTCTTTCAATTATCAATGGTAAGGATACTTTAGCACTTTTGCCAACAGGCGGTGGAAAATCGCTTTGCTACCAGTTGCCGGCGATTATTCTTGAAGGAACTTGCCTTGTGATTTCGCCTTTGTTAGCATTAATGAGAGACCAACTTCTTTCTTTACAATCTTTAGGAATTGAAGCCGAATTGCTAAGTTCAGACTTGGATGAGTTCGAGGAAGAAACTGTATACAGCCGTTGCAAAGAAGGTTTGACCAAAGTTTTATTTGTCTCACCAGAGAGATTACAGAATCAATTATTTCTAAGGAATATTCAGGAAATCCATATCTCGTTTATTGCGGTGGATGAGGCGCATTGTATTTCGGAGTGGGGTCAGGATTTCCGCCCAAGTTATCAGAACATCAAAAAGTTCCGTCAGGATTTCAAAAATGTACCCTGCTTGGCATTAACGGCTACTGCGACAACCCAAGTTGTTGATGAAATTTCTATCAAGTTAGGACTCCATCAGCCTCAGATTTTCAAACAAAGTTTCCGAAGAGAAAATCTTAATATCATTGTCGGAAATACATCTGATAAGTACAACCGGATTTTAGAATTCCTCAGACAAAATCCATCCTCAGGAATCATCTACACAAGAACCAGAAAAGAAGCGGAAGAACTTACGCTTTATCTCAAAAATAACAAATTTCAGAATGCAGATTTTTTCCACGCAGGAATGACTTCCCGTGATAAGGAAAATCTTCAGAAAAAATGGATCAGCAGTCAGTTTCACGTTTTGGTTTCTACCAATGCTTTCGGGATGGGAATTGACAAAGATAATGTCAGATTCGTAATTCACTTTTCGCCTTCTTCCACTTTGGAAAATTACTATCAGGAAATCGGAAGAGCCGGGCGAAATGGTCAGGAAGCTATCGTTCTCTTGCTTTGGAATGAGCAGGAATTGACGAACATCGATAACATTTTCAAAAACCAAATTCCCAACAAAACCGAATATCAGAAAATCCTGATGTATCTGTATTCCATTTTTCAGATTGCAGATTCAGATTTGCCGGAACGAACTTTTCAATTGGACATTAATAGAATCAAAAATTTGACTAAATCATCAACGGCGAAAATTAAAAATATTCTGACGTTTCTGAACAATCAGGAACTCGTTTATTATAAAAATTCCATTTCATCTTCCACGCTTCAAAGTTTTATCAACTCCGAGGATTTGGAACAGTTGGCACCTTCCGATGCTTATTTTATGGAGTTATTATTCCGCAATTTACCGGGTTTAGCCATTCAAAAAGTTCATTTCAGCGATTTGGCTTTTTGTAAAAAAAACGGATTTGATATTATGAATTTCAAAGAAAGGCTGAAACAAATGCAGAAAGCCGGACATTTGGAATATCTCGACGGAAGCCAACATTCTATCAAGTTCCTGAAACCTCGGAACGACCGACATCTTTCGGGCGAATATTGGTCGCTCTTCAATCAGATTCAGAAAAATAAATTGAAGAAATGGGAGGAAAATAAATTCTTTATCAAAGACACAGATTTCTGCAAAATGAAATTGATTCTGAGCTATTTCGGAGAACGCGATGCTGATAATTGTGGCAAATGTTCTGTCTGCAGAAAGAAAACAAATACGAAGAGAACTTTGTCAACAGAGATTTTCGAACAACTTGCCAAGCGACCGATGGCTTTGGAAGAGGTGGCTGCCAATCTCAATTTCCACTCCAAAGAATCCATTTCCGACACGCTGATTTTCCTTTTGGACATCGGAAAAATCAAAATGTTGAATTACAAAACCTATATGTTAAGCCAATAAAATTATTTGAATAAGTCGAATCACTTTGTTAGGTTTGGGGAGCTTTATCCGCCTTCCACTCCCAATCTTTTTTGCAGACGATTTCCATCTAGATAGAACTTAAGATTACGCAAAAAAGGATTTCCGTTCAAGTCGGGCTGCGAGTGATTCGAATTAAAAAATCAATTATCAACTATCATTTATCAATTATAAATCAATGCAGACGAAACCCCTCAATGTCGTTTTTTTCGGAACTCCCGATTTTGCCAAAGCTTCTCTGGAAGCCATTTTCAAATCTCATCATAAAGTAGTCGGCGTTGTAACTGCCGCCGACAAAGCAAGCGGACGAGGAATGAAACTCACGCCTTCACCAGTCAAAGTTTTTGCAGAAGAAAATGGTCTCCATCTTTTTCAACCCGAAAAACTAAGAAACCCAGAATTTTTGGAAGCCATTCAAAATCTGAATGCCGATGTTTTTGTCGTGGTAGCTTTCAGGATGATGCCTCAGGTCTTGTTTTCGATTCCGAGGTTGGGAACTTTCAATCTCCACGCTTCATTGTTGCCGGATTATCGCGGCGCGGCGCCAATCAATTATGCGGTTATCAATGGCGAAACCAAAACTGGTGTGACGACGTTTTTCATCAATGAAAAAATTGACGAGGGAAGCATTCTTCTTCAAGCTGAAACCGACGTTTTACCAGAAGACAATGCTGGAACGTTGCACGATAAGCTGATGAACATCGGCTCGGAATTAATCATCAAAACTTTGGACGGTTTGGCGGATAATTCAATCCAAGAAAAGCCTCAACCTGAAAAAGAAAATCCAAAAACAGCTTACAAAATCTTCAAAGAAAACCTGAAAATCGATTGGAATCAAAGTGTTGAAACTGTTCATAATTTTGTGAGAGGAATGTCGCCTTATCCAACGGCTTTCACCATTCTGAAAGTTGGCGATGAAGAAAAATCCCTGAAAATATTCAAAGGAAAATTTGAAATAGAATCACATTCGCGTGAAGCTGGCGATTTTGATATTTCAAAAACCGAATTCAAATTCTATACAAAAGATGGAATCTATTATCCTGAAGATGTTCAAATACAAGGAAAAAAAAGATTGCCTGTCAAAGATTTCCTCAACGGAATCCAAAATTTTGAAGAGTATAAAAAGTCTTAGTATTCCTTTGATGAGTTTTACGTCTTTGCGAACCTTAAAATATTTTCAATAAATTTTAAAAAAACTTTGACGACTTTGCGTTCAAAATATTTCTAGTATCATTAATCAATTTAAAAATGAAAAAACTTTTTCTCGGTTTGTTGTTAGCATCAAACCTATTCTTTTCACAGGATCTGAAAGTGATGACCTATAACATCAGATTGTCTTTGGAAAGTGATAAAGAAAATTCCTGGAACAATAGAAAAGAAGATGCGCTGGCATTGATGGCGTATTACCATCCGGATTATTTTGGCGTTCAGGAAGCGGTTCCGCAACAGATGGTTGATATCAAAACTGGGTTAAAAAACTATGATTACGTAGGTGTTGGTAGAGACGATGGCAAAAATCAAGGTGAATATTCGGCGATTTTCTATGACAGAAATAAATTGGAAGTTCTAAAATCAGGAACATTCTGGCTTAGTGAAACCCCGGAAAAACCATCCAAAGGTTGGGATGCAGCTTACAACAGAGTTTGTACTTATGCATTTTTCAAAATCAAGAAAAGTGGTAAAAAGTTTCTGGCAATGAATCTCCATTTTGACCACGTCGGCGATGTGGCGAGAGTTAATTCTTCCAAATTAATTCTTCAGAAAATCAAAGAACTGAATCCACAAAATCTGCCTTTGACCTTGACTGGCGACTTCAATTTGACGGACGATACAGAACCAATCAAAATCATTTCTCAATCTCTGGACAATGTCTATTACCATTCCAAAACTCCACATTACGGACCAAATGGAACGTTCACAGCGTTTGATATTAATACAGTTCCAAAAGAAAGAATTGATTACATTTTTGTGAAAGGCTTCGAAGTTCAATCGAATCGAACAATTAATGACAGAAGGGAAAATCTGCTTTACCCATCTGACCATTTTCCGATTTTGGCAGAGATGAGTTTTAAGAAATAATTGTAAATGAAAAATCCTCTTGATTAAAAAGGATTTTTTTTATTTTTCAGATGAATGCTTTTGTGAAATGTTTGGTTCTGCAAAGCCTATTTTTTCATCTTCACTTAATTCTGATAATTTTTTGAATATGATTGAATAACTGACGTTGAACGGAACTTCCATCACGAAATAATTATTTCCTATTCCTTCACTTTTACATCCTAAATTTTCGAATTCTTTTCGTAGTTCCATTACATCAATATTCTCACTAAGAACGATGATTTGAATAGTCGAATTTCCAGAATGTTCTACAACTTTTCTGTAAGTGATACATTCTTCGTCCTCATCATATTCTGCAAAAACAATATCGCTTAAAGAAAAATCAGGACCGTAGAATGGAATATTATCAATTTTGTATAGACCTTTAGTAAGGTCTATAATTTCTGCCCACAGCGTTTCAACCACAATTTCCTCAAGAACATCGCTGTAATATCGAACTAATATTTTTTCTGAATTATTACCCACTTTTACTTCAGCCAATTTTGAATAAAACTTGTTTCTTTTTCATAGTCTTCATTCTCGTAAGTAAATCTTGCAAAAATCTTGTTTTGATATTGGGGAATTGAGCTAGATTCAATTCTATATAAATTAAAAACAATAGTATCTCTAAGTTCCGCATTTCTTCCATGAAATGTTTTGCTTAAGTAATAAACGGCATCTTTAAATTTATAAAGATTCATATCTGTACCAGTTCTGAATCTTCCAAAAGGATAAATTTGTTTACGCTTTAAATCATAGATAAGTTGATAATTCACGCCACATCCAAGACCTGTACACATATCAAAATCAAGCAATAGTAATACAAGATTTAAAGTTTTGTAGTATTTAACTTCAGATATTTGATTAGCATAAGTTACCGAATCTTTTTTATCCCAAACATCATTGATAGTTTGAAGTTTTTTGATTACAATCTTATTTCCATTGATGTCAATTGTAAAATGATTATTTTTATTTAAACTTTTAATTTTTAGATCTGAATTGAATTGTGAAACAGAATCGAGACTGGCTGAAAACGTTGGTTTAATTTCTGATTTTTCTAATTGATAAAAAAATGAATTAACTTTTTCACTAATATTTTGAGTTGAATCAATCTTATTATTTTTCAAATCAACTTTATGCTCCTTACAATTCAAAAAAATAAGCAGTAAAATAACTAATGATAAAGAACGTTTTGTCATAGTTTTAATTTAAGCTATTTCTCCCAAACAATTTTCTTCGTCATCACATCACTGGAATTGGTTCCAACCATTATTTCAAATTCGCCGGCTTCCCAATCGTAATTCAAAGCGTCATCGTAGAATTTTAAATCTTCTGGTGTCAGCTTGAAAGTAACAGTTTTGTTTTCTCCTTTCTTCAAAAATATTTTTTGGAAACCTTTCAGTTCTTTAATTGGTCGAACCACTTTCCCGAAAAGGTCTCTAATATATAATTGAACCGCTTCCTCGCCATCAAATTTCCCAGTGTTGGCAACATTCACATTGATGGTCAACGTTTGATTGCCTTTCAGATTGTCGGAACTCAGATTGAAGTTAGAATATTTGAAATCCGTGTAACTCAATCCAAATCCAAACGGGAATTTTGGATCGTTGTCCAAATCGATGTAAGCGGAAACGTAATTTCTGTCTGTAGATTTTCCGGCTGGTCTTCCCGTGTTGTAATGGTTGTAATAAATTGGGATTTGCCCTTCCGTTCTTGGGAAAGTCATTGGTAGTTTTCCTCCAGGATTCACATTTCCGAAGATTACATCAGCGATAGAATTTCCAGCTTCTGTTCCAAGCCACCAACTGTAAACGATGGTCGGAATATTATCCGCTGCCCAATCAAAAACCAAAGGTCTTCCGGCATTTATCATCAAAACAATTGGTTTTCCGGTTTTGGCGATTTCTTTCAGTAATTCTTCCTGAACTCCGGAGAAATGGAGGTTGCTTCGGCTTTTCGCTTCGCCACTCATTGCGTGTCCTTCGCCCAAAGTCATGATTACAACATCTGCTTTTTTCGCCGTTTCGATGGCTTCTGCAAACATCGATTTATCTTCATCATTTTCATTGCAACCTTTGGCGTAAAGTAAGGTGGAGTTTTTGTCTAATTGATTTTTGATGCCGTCAAACTGAGTCACAATTCTCTGCACATCATCTTTGAAAGGAACCGACCAAAATCCGTGCATCGCCACAGTTTCTTTTCCGAAAGGTCCAATCAGGGCAACCGTTTTAATCGATTTTGAAAGTGGAAGAAGTTTCTTTTCATTCTTCAAAAGCACGACGCTTTTTGCTCCAAATTCTCTTCCAAATTTTCGGTTTTCTAAGTTGTTAGTTTGTTGTTTTTGTCTGTCGGTATTGGAGAATTTATAAGGATCGTCAAACAATCCCAATTCGAATTTCTTGATTAAAATTCTTCTCACGGCATCATCCACAAATTTGATGTCCACTTTTCCTTCTTTGACTAATTTCGGAAGCTGCTCCATATAGATATTACTTTCCATATCCATATCGGAACCTGCGAGGATGGCTTTTTCCCCGGCTTCGGCATTGTCTTTTGCGTAACCGTGCTTTATCATTTCGCCGATGCTTCCCCAATCGGAAACCACAAAACCTTGGAATTTCCATTGGTCTTTCAATAAATCTCTCAGGATATATTTATTCGCCGTTGCGGGAATTCCGTTGATGTCATTGAAGGAATTCATAAATGTGGCGACTCCAGCGTCAGCCGCTGCTTTGAAAGGAGGTAAATATGTTTCATTAAGCTGTCTCAAACTCATATCAACCGAGTTGTAATCTCTCCCGCCAACTGCTGCGCCGTAAGCTGCAAAATGTTTTGCACAAGCCATAATAGCGTCGATGTTCCCTAAGCCTTTGCCTTGGAAACCTTTGATTCTTGCCAATCCGATTTTGGTTCCGAGGTAAGTATCTTCGCCGGAACCTTCCATCACACGTCCCCATCTTGGGTCTCTGGCGATGTCTACCATTGGCGCAAATGTCCATTGAATGCCGTAAGCTGAGGCTTCTATTGCTGCGATTCTTTCAGATTTTTCTATCATTTCCAAATCCCAGCTTGCGGCCTGACCAAGGTTAATCGGGAAAGTTGTTCTAAATCCGTGAATCACATCTTGACCAAAAATCAACGGGATTTTGAGTCTGGATTCTAAGGCTAATTTTTGGAAAGCTCTGGTTTCTTCTGCTCCGGTTACATTCAGCATAGAGCCGACTTTTCCTTGTTTTATTTCTTCCAATACTTTTTTGGAATTGGAGTTTTGTGGTCCTGTTGCATATTCGAAGCCGCTGTACTGGACGAGTTGTCCGGCCTTTTCTTCCAAGGTCATTTTGGAAAGGAGTTCGGTGACTTTTTGGTCGATACTTTTTTGGGCAGAAATGCTGATTCCCAAGATTAATAGTAGAAATGAGAAGGTATATTTTTTCATTAAAGTTGTTTTGTCTCTTTTTGAGAAATTGATCGAGGTAAAAGTAATAATATATTGATATAGTTTTATAATGTTTTAAAATATTCAAGCTGTTAAAAATTAAAAAGCTGCTTTTGCATCGCGCAAAAACAGCTTTAAAAGTGTTTTATAAATTTTTAGTATAATCTTAATCCAGCTCTTGCACCACTTGAAGTAAGAACCGCCTGGCTTCTCGTTTTTTGACCAGCAGAAAACATAAACATTGCAGCATCATCTACATAATCCATATAGTTCATAAACATGACAGATCTGGAAGTTCCACTACAAGTTTTGTATAATGGGTAAGTTGGTTTTCCATAGTTGGCAGCGGGTTGTGTAGGTGTATCCGTTACAAGATCATTGCCACATGCAGCATCTCCCCAGATGTGTCTTAAGTTTAGATAATGTCCAACTTCGTGGGTGGCTGTTCTTCCCAAGTTGTAAGGAGAAGTTGCACCGGTTTTACCAAAATATGGAGCTGCAATCACAACTCCGTCATTCCAAAGTCCTGCAGACTCAGGGAAGGTTGCGTATCCAAGGATTCCGCCCATATTTCCTACTACCCAAAGGTTAAAATAGTTAGATGGTGTTGTTGCATCTATACCGCCTGATGATGATTTTTTCATAGCATCATTAGTTCCCCATTTTGTTTTTGTGGTTGCTTTTCTTACAGTTTTAACAAGGTGAAATCTTATTTTGGTATCGCCAGCCTTAATTCCTGAAAATTCTGTCGGGATTTTTGAAGCGTCTGAATTAGTTCCGGCAAAGTCTGCATTTAGAATAGCAATTTGTTCAGCGATTCTTGCATCAGAAATGTTTTCGGCTGCTGTTTTATAAAGTACATTTACAACCACAGGAATATCTACAGAACCGTCTGCGAGAACTTTTCCCTGAAATGAATTCACAGCAGATTCTATATTCACCATACGTTCTCTGGCTCCTGCATCATTTTTTAATAGTTCAGACCTGATTTCTTCCGAAGGACAGGTTCTTCTTTCAGATATGCTCGTCTTTGCATTATCTTCAGCCAAAGCTTCCGTTTCCGGGTTTTGATTACAAGCAGTCATTATAACTGCAGAAGCGAGATAAAAAAATGTTTTCTTCATAGGATTATATTTTTTAAATTTTATCAAAAATATATATTTTTTTCATTGATTGCTCTTTTATTTTAATAAATATTCAAAAATTAATTTATTTTATTGAATTATTTTTAATTAATCGTTTGTTTAAGTTGATTTTATTTGCTGTGTGTTAAGCATTTCCGAATGTTTTGTTAGGATAAGCAGAAATCAGATTTTCGATTTAAATTCTTTATTTTTGAGTTTTAAACTTCCGAAATGAAAAAAATATTATTGGGATTGCTGTTGATGGGAACGGCTATTTCTGCGCAAGAACTGTATATGCCGAGGAATATCAAGAATGCTTATGCGAAAGGAACGCGCGATGTTTCCGGAAGGCCGGGGAAAAATTACTGGCAGAACAAGGGCGTTTATGATGTGAATGTGAAAGTGGATGCGCAGACGAAAATAGTTTCGGGTTCCGAAACAATCCAGTATTCCAATAATAGTCCGGATGAGTTGAAGGTTTTGGCAATCCGGTTTGTGAATAATGTGAATAAACCGCAAGCGCCGAGAGCCGGATATGCTTCGAAGGAATCTATGACGGATGGTTTGAAGATAAAATCTTTTTCCATTAATGGTGAAAAATATAATGTGAACAGCGACGATTGGGGAACTGTGGAAGCGGTGAAACTGACGAAAGCGATTGCCTCAAAATCCAAAACGGAAATCAAAATCGATTGGGAATATCCATTGGCAAACGAAAGTGGGAGAGAAGGGCAGATAGACCCGGAAACTTTTTATGTGGCGTATTCTTTCCCGAGAGTTTCTGTCTATGATGATTACAACGGTTGGGATATGTTGGCGCACAACGGCAGACAGGAGTTTTATAATGACTTCAATGATTATTCTTTTGCGATTTCTGCGCCGAAGAATTTTGTGGTTTGGTCAACAGGCGATTTCCAGAATCCTGAGGAAGTTTTGCAACCGCAATTTTTGAAACGTTTCAAAGAATCTTTGAAATCAGATAAAATAATCCACATTGCCAATGAATCTGAAATGAAATCGGGAAAAGTGACGAAGCCGAATGAGTGGAATGTTTGGAAATTCAAAGCAGACAATATTGTAGATTTTTGTTTTGCCTTGAGCAATCATTATGTTTGGGATGCGTCGAGTGTTCAGTTGAAAACTAAGAGGGCGAGTGTACAAGCTGCTTATAATGCTGGTGCGAAAGATTTTGAAAAATACACGGAATGGATGCGTTACAACCTCAAATGGTTTTCGGAAAACTGGCCGGGCGTGGAATATCCTTTCCCTACGATGACTGCCGTACAAGGTTACGCCGATATGGAATATCCGATGATGATAAATGACACGAGCATTCCAGACGATTTGCAAGATGCGAGATTGACGGCGGACCACGAGATTGCGCATACTTATTTCCCTTTCTATATGGGAATCAATGAAACCAGATATGCTTATATGGATGAAGGTTGGGCGACTACTTTGGAATATCTGATTGGAATTGATGAAAATGGAAAAGAAGCTGCGGATAAATTTATGAAGAACTTCCGTGTAAAACGCTGGATTAATGATGCTTCTACCGAGCAAGACCAACCAATTATCACGATGAGTTCTCAGCTTTCCGGAGCTGGATATGGGAACAATGCTTATGTGAAATCTGCGTTGTCGTATTTGGCTTTGAAGGATTATTTGGGTGATGATTTATTTAAGAAAGCACTTCATACTTATATGGACAATTGGAATGGAAAACATCCGATTCCTTGGGATTATTTCAATTCTATGAATGCGGGTTCGGGGAAAAATCTGAATTGGTTTTTCAATAACTGGTTTTATACGAACAATTATATTGATTTGAAGATTGCGTCTGTGATTGAGCAAGATAAGCAATTGGTTTTAAAGGTTGAGAATGTGGGTGGATTTGCAGTTCTGTTTGATGTGGTTTTGACCTATGAAGATAATTCGAATGAGAAAATTCATTTTACGCCTTCGGTTTGGGAGAAAGATCAGAAACAAATTAACTTGAACTTATCAATTAAAAAGAAAGTGAAATCTGTTAATTTGGATGGTGGAATTTTTATGGATTATACGGTGGAGGATAATTTGAAGAGTTTGTAATATAAAAATTCTTTGCAATACGAAAGTTTATATTATTAATAATAGATTTGCAACCTTTAATTCGTTAATCATAAATAATAAAATTTTCAAATGAAAAGACAGACTATCGCATTATTTTGCATAGCAGCATTTAGTTTTTCGTGTGCTGAAAAAGGTGACAAGAAAGACGACAGCAAATATACAGATGAACAAAAAGCTTCTTATTACATAGGAATGAACATCGCTCAAAATATGAAACAAGAAGGCTTCAAAGTAGATGCAGAACTTTTGGCTCAAGGTATCAAAGAGGAAATGGACAGCACGAAGAAAAAGATTTTACCAGCCGAAGAAATGAACAGCTTTATGCAGGACTTTATGATGAAGCAACAGCAAAAAAAGCAGTCTGAAGCGGGAGTACAGTCCAATGACAATAAGAAAAAAGGTCTGGAATTTCTAGCGAAAAACAAAACTAACCCAAAAATAAAAACCACAGCTTCTGGTTTGCAATACGAGGTTTTGCAGGAAGGTGACGGCAAAACAACACCAAAAGCAACAGATGTTGTGCAAGTAAAATACACAGGAAAACTTTTGGACGGAACCGTTTTCGACTCAACTGACAAAAATGGAGGCGCGCCAGCGGACATCAATCTAGGTGCCGTAATCCAAGGTTGGACAGAAGGAATTCAGCTGATGAGTAAAGGTTCTAAATACAGATTTTACATTCCTTCCGATTTAGCTTACGGAGACCAGGGCGCTGGTGGTGCAATTCCGGGAGGAGCAACCATTATTTTTGATGTGGAATTGGTAAATATAAAGTAAAGCTGAACAGTTTAACAAAATCAAAAACCTCGGCTATTTTAGCTGAGGTTTTCTTTGTTTAATATAATTTTCTAAAGCCTAAGGCACGATGAACAAACTTGCAATAGCAGTTGCATCATTTGTATTTAAAATTTCATCATAAGCCGCAGATCCTGCTTCTGGTCCGAAGGCAGTCGCCGTATTGAAACCAGCCTGAACTGTAACACCTTCCCCAGCATATACTGCATTGGTAGCTGCAGGCATATTACCACCGTTTGCGAGTTCTATCCAGCCTTTCTGTCCTCTCAATCTTCTTACTTCAGAAGCGTGTCTTGCTTCCACAGAGTGAATTTGCAGTGCTGCTGTCAAAACATCTTTGTTAGACATTACATTTCCAGCTTGTCCTTTGTAAGCTCTTACACCTGTATCTTCAAAAGCCTGTGCCAAAACCAAAAATGTTTGATAATCATCCATTGGATTAAACGCGCCGTTCACTGTAAAATCGAAAGTTGGTTTTGCTACCGGAGCAGTTCCCAATGCCGTTAAAGTACTTTTAAGGAATGCAACGTGAGCAGTTTCGTGTTTTGAGATCTGACTGAAAATAGCTCTGTCAGCTGTCTGAATTAATCCTGCTTTTGCCAGACCCATTCTGTAATATTCGTCTTCCAAATATTCTAGTGTTAATGCCAATTGAAGAGCATCTATCAGAGGCGTTGCAAGTGCAGCTGAGCTGGTAGTTGTAGTTTCTGCATGAGCCGGAGTAGACATCAAAGCACCTAATCCAAGTGGAAGTGCTGCCACTGCTGCTTTCTTACCAAAGTTTGAAAGACTGCTTAATGTTTCTAATCTTGAAGCTTCTGTTGTGAAAAACTTATCGTTTGAGAGCTTATCTAGTAATCTAAGAATGTTCATAATAGTAAATTTTTGAAATTAATAATGAATTAAATACCTCTCTCTTTCCAAGTAAATGGTGTTTTGAAGAAGCTTCCTGCAGCAGCTACAACGTCTTTCGGCTCTTTTGCAAGATCCAGTCCCATGGCGTTGATTACATCATCTCCGGAGAAATCTGCAGATTTTGGATTAATAAGATCTCTGATCGCTGCAGCGTGTCTTGCTTCTACAGAAACAATTTTTCCTGCAACTACTAGATAGTCAGCATTTGCAATATATTTACCGGCACCGTTATAAGCGGCAACACCTGTATCTTCCAAAGCTTTCGCAGTTGCAAGAACTGACGCTCTGTTGCTAAAGTTCACACCAGGATATTGGAATTCCAAAGTTGGCAATATAGCGTTTGGAGCAGCACCGGTAATTGCTGCTTTGAAAAAGTCTCTGTGGATTACCTCGTGGTTATAAAGATCTGTCAAAACTTGTTTCTCATCATTTGAGATTCCTGAATAGAAGTTGTTTACCACTTTTGTGTAGAAATCTGCTTCTAGCTGTTCCAGTGCATAAGCGTAATTCAATACACCTACATCACCAGTTCCAAGGTCGAAAACATTGCCGCCTGGATTGATGATAAGATCATCATCATTACAACCTACAAGTGCAAGTCCTGCAACTGCCAACCCAACACCGCTGAGTTTCAAAAAGTTTCTTCTGTTGGTATCCAAAGTAGCTGAACTATTGGATACACTGATTGTTTTTTTCATAATATTATTTTTATATACTCGATTAATTTGTAAGCAATTTTATTATAAAACAAAAATAACACAAGAATTCTTATGTTATTTTAAATAATCACTAAGGCATCAATACTGTGTCGATAACATGAATCGTGCCATTTGATTGGTTTACATCTGCGATAGTAACTTTCGCATTTCCTCCTTTCGCATCTTTTATATAAAGGTCATTTCCTTTTGTCCAGAACGTAACATCTTCTCCTTCAACAGTTTTCATTGCAGCTTTTCCGTTGCCAGCTTTTACAGCCGCCCAGATTTGTTTTGCGCTGTATTTACCTGCCAGTACGTGATAAGTCAATATTTTGGTAAGGTTTTCCTTATTTTCCGGTTTTACGAGGCTTTCAACAGTTCCCGCCGGCAGTTTTGCAAAAGCTTCGTTGGTTGGTGCCAATACTGTGAATGGACCTTTGCCTTGTAGCGTTTCTACCAATCCGGCAGCTTTTACAGCAGCAACAAGAGTTGTGTGGTCTTTGGAATTCACTGCGTTTTCAACAATATTTTTGGAAGGATACATTGCTGCGCCACCTACCATTACTGTTTTTTCTTTCATTGCCTGTGCAGCTACATTTCCACTGAATGCGAATGATAATGCGATCATTCCGAAGGCTGCGATTTTTGTTCTTGAATTCATTTCGATAATTTTTTACGTTAATATTTTGTGTGTTAATTGCAGTTACGAGTTTAATTTACTTTTGGATTGAAAAAATTGAATGTTTATTTTAAATCATTAATTATCAGACGATTATTTTTTAGCAATGGGAACAAAATCCAGACAAACAGAGTTCATACAGAATCTCTTTCCAGTTGGAGCAGGTCCATCATCAAAGATATGTCCCAGGTGAGAATCGCATCTGCCGCAGAGCACTTCTGTTCTTGTCATATTGTACGAATTATCTTTTTTGTAGATAACGCTGCTCTTCCGAATGGGCTCATAGAATGATGGCCAGCCGCAGGTTGTTGCAAATTTCGAAGTCGAAAGAAATAGTGCATTGCCACAAACAGCACAGTAGTAAGTTCCTTTCTCATCAAATTCATAAAACTTTCCGGTGAATGCAGTTTCTGTTGCTGCTTCTCTGGCTACCTGATAAAGTTCCGGTTTCAGGATTTTTTTCCATTCGGCATTGCTGACCTTCAATTTTGATGTTTCCGTTTTTGAGTAATATGGATTTTTGGTTCTGAAGTTTGCAGACTGTGCAGCAACATTGCCGTGCATCAAAGCGACAGAACTTACCAGGAATATTTTTTTAAGCTTTTTCATTATATAAATATTTATAAGTATCTACGAGGCCGAAAGGGATTTGGATGTCACTTTTTATGGGTTTACCACTTTACTTTCATTAAACTGGAATTTCAACAGGTTAAATTGACATTATCTAAAACACTTTCATTTTAGATATCACGAAAGTTCATTCTTATGCCGAATGTTTATTTTATGTTGAAACCCGCAGCCCGACCTGAGTGGAGCTCATTTTTTGCGAAATACTTTAGTTCCTTTTGTACCGGAAGATTCCTGGCAAAAAATAGCGGGAACGGAGGGCGGAAAAAGCTGCCCAAAATATAAGAATTACCAATCTGTATTGATAATAATGCAACTAAATGAAAAAATATTTGGTTATTTATAATATTTCACTACTTTTGAATTGTAAAATATTGATTATTAAGACAGCCTATTCTGAAGAAGAACTTTTGAATCTGTTACGCAAAAAAAGTGAAGCAGGATTCAAGCACCTTTACAGCCACTATTCCGGTGCGTTGTATGGTGTGATTTTCCGGATTGTGCAGTCGAAAGAATATACAGAGGAGATAATCCAGGATGTCTTTGTCAAAATATGGAACTCTATCCATCAATATGATATTACAAAAGGCAGATTCTACACATGGATGATTAATATTGCAAGGAATACGGCGATAGATTATCTCAAATCCAAGTCTTTCCAAAACGAACTCAAAAACCAATCACTTCCAGATTTCGTATATAACAGTACGGCACTTTCCACGTCTAATAAGTCCTCGGATTTTATTGGATTTACAGATGTGCTGTCGAATCTGGAAAATGATAAAAGAGAAATGATAGATCTAGCTTATTACCAAGGCTACACGCAAAGCGAAATATCGGAAAAAATGAAAATTCCGTTAGGTACTATAAAAACTAAGATGCGAAATGCTCTTATAAATTTGAAAGATCTACTCCAAGATTATAAATAAAGTGAACGTAGAAGAATACATATCATCCGGAATCTTAGAATCTTATATTCTAGGTCTTGCTTCTCCCGAGGAAGCGGGTATATTGGAGTGTGTTATGAAGAACAGTGCTGAAGTAAAAGCAGCATATGAGGAAGCACAAAAAACTTTGGAAGATCTGGCAACAGCTCAGGCTGTAGCACCACCTAGCGATCTGGAAACCAAAATCTGGACCAAAATCCAGAAAGAACAAACTGATGAAGAAATCCGACCTGTTTTCTCTGAAAAACCGGAATATAAGATTGGAGAAATCACTCAGGAAATCTACCCAAACAAAGCAATTAACTGGCAGAAATATGCAGTTGCAGCTTCTGTTCTTTTCTTTGTAAGCATTGTCGGTAATTTCTTTTGGATCAACGATATTTCCAAAAACAAAAAGGAAATTGCACAATTGCTGACTGAGAAAAAATCACAGGATCTCGCCTTGAAAACATCCCAGGAGAAATTAGCGATCCTATCCAATCCGGACATCTTAACAGTTCCGCTGAAAGGCGTGGAAAAATATCCGGATTCCAAAGCAATTGTCTATTGGGATCAGACTTCTAAAAACGTTTATCTGAATGCAGAAAACCTACCAAAAGCACCGGAAGGAATGCAATATCAGCTTTGGGCACTTGTAGACGGCAAGCCTGTAAGCGCCGGAATGTACTCCGCTGAAAAAGATACCAGAGAAATTCTTGCAAATATCCCGAAAGCGCAAGCTTTTGCTATAACCCTTGAAAAACAGGGCGGTAGCGCATCTCCTACAATGGAAAATATGTTTGTAATCGGCAATATTTAATTCGCCTTTTCAAAAATTTTAAAAAAATTATCCCAAAAGTTTTTATTTTTAAAAATAATTTATATTTTTGCACCGCAATAAGGGAAAAACAAAGAACTATTCTTTATCCATAGAGCTTAGACGATCATTTTATACTTCCCGAAACTGCAAAATAAATTTTTAAAATTTTTTCAAAAAAAAGTTTGCAAATTAAAATTTAGTTTTTATCTTTGCACCCACATTTGAACGTTATGGCAAATCATAAATCAGCACTTAAAAGAATCAGACAAAACGAAGTAAGAAGACTTCGTAACAAATACAATCACAAGACTGCAAGAACAGCTTTGAAATCACTTAGAACAGAAGAGAACAAAGCAGTAGCAGTTGAGCAATTACCAAGAGTAATCTCTTTACTTGACAAGTTAGCTAAGAAAAACATTATTCATAAGAATAAGGCAGCTAATTTAAAAAGCAAATTAACTAAGCACGTAAACAGCTTAGCTTAATATAAAAGTCCTTGGCCCGTTCGTCTATCGGTTAGGACCTCAGGTTTTCATCCTGGTAAGAGGGGTTCGACTCCCCTACGGGCTACTTAAAAATCCTTAGAATTTTTCTAAGGATTTTTTTTGGTTTAAGATCATATGTCTGTTGGCTTTCCAGCTGTGTGTTTATTACTCTGACTTTCACCATCAAAAAATGCATATTCATCTATAATATTTTGAATATGATATGAGTTTAATAACTTTGACAAAAAAATACTTATGTACATCATCATTGCAGTCATTCTGGTTCTAGTTGTAATCTTCCTTATCAACTCTTCCAAACTGGAAAATTTCCGAAGCAAACGCGGAAGAACTTTGGAATTTTTCATTTCATTGATCTCAACCTTTATCGGTTTCTTTTTTGCCCTCAGTCTTAACACAATGTTGTCCGACATTACTCAAAAAGAAAATCTTGTAAAACTTTTGGACGCCACCAATCTTTCACTGGAAAACAGCGAAATGAAGACCAAAGGAATGTATCTCAATCCTGCTAAAAAAGGAGTGGATGTTTCAGAGATCATTCAGTATTCACCGTTGGAACTTCCGAAACTTTACACCAATCTGGAAACTAATTCTCTTGTCAGCGATTATTTTTTATCAAATGCATTTCAGGCATATATTTTGTGTAACGACAATCTGCAGACTTTCGTGAAAGGAGCTAATGCTGCCAACGCAAGTTCTGAAAAGAAAATATTAATCTTAGAAAAATATTTAGCCTACCTAAGTCTGGCAAAACAAGTCAATACTTTGGAAATAAAAAGGCTAAATGGCGACATTTCCCAATCCGATGAGAATGCCGAATTACAAAAATTAACAAAACAGATTATTAATAATCAATAATAGAATGAAAAAAACACTTATGTCATTGGCTTTAGCTGGATTATTACTGACAGCCAACAGTTGCAAAAAAAACGAAACGTCAGATGTGAAAATAGATTTCACCCAGTCCTATGAAGATGCGGCACTAGCACTGGCTACTGCACAGCAAAATTACCAGGAAGCGGTTGCAAGCAAAGATCCGGCAAGGATAGAAGCGGCAAAAGTAGAATTACAGAAAGCGCAGGACAAATATGTTGAGTCCAAAAAAGTTTATGTCGCGGAAGGCGGGACAGTGAAGGCTGAATATGAAAATAATCTAGTGACATCTACCCAAATCCTCAGTACACCATCATCTGATATTGTCAGCAGTGTCATCAAAAAATCTGATAGCATCATCACAGGAAAAGCCAACGCACAAATAGACAATACGGCCAAAGAAATAAAAGACAGAGTAAATACTGAAAAAGCAAAACTCGTAGAAGACGCAAATAAAAAAGTTGCAGAAACCAAAGTTGCAGCTGAAAAAGCCACAGGAGATTTCAAAAAAAGAACAGAAGAAACCCAGAAGGCAGCAAATGAAAAGATTGACAAAGCTCAGAAAGATCTTAATAATCTTTTTAAATAACAGATACCAAATTCTTATTATAAATAAATCCTTAGAAATCTCTGGGGATTTTTTAATTTTACATTAATAATCGAATCATATGAAAATCCTCATCATAAACGGCCCAAATCTCAACTTACTAGGAACGCGTGAACCCGAAATCTATGGTTCTGTTTCTATGGAAGATTATCTTTCGGATTTGAAAAATGAATTCAGTAGTCATGATATTTTTTATTATCAATCCAATATTGAAGGCGAGCTAATCAACCGTTTACAGGAAGATAACTTCGAAGCTGTAGTCATCAATCCCGGTGCGTTTACGCATTATTCTTACGCAATTTCTGATTGTCTTAAGAATATCAACAAACCAAAAATTGAAGTTCATATCAGCAATATTTACAAGCGCGAAGAATTCCGAAAGAAATCTGTGACGGCGGAAAGCTGCGATGCTGTGATTTCCGGTTTTGGAATGAAAGGTTATCGATTGGCGCTTCAAAGTTTGAAATGAATTAAACCATAGACACATAGATTTTTATTAATCTTAAAACAAAAAAGAGAAAATAGCTAAAGTTCTATTTTCTCTTTTTGTTATAAAATCTGTTCGATTTTTCTATGTGCCTATGTGGTTTTAATTTTCACTATTCGATTTTGATAAAGAATTTGCCGACTGGTTCGCCATCTGCCATATTGTTCTTTGCAAATATCAGCCAATATTCTCCTTTCTGTTTCGTATCGTATTCGATTGTTGGCCCGAAAGGTCCGTCAAAAGTATTGTCAGGCATTCGGATCTGATTGATTCTTACATTCATTGGACTTTCAGTTTTTACGTAACCTTTTATTTTTGGCTGATTGAGATTTTCCAATTTCAAAATGATTTGATCATTCGGATTTTTGATTTCCAGATTTAATCGGATTGGCATTTTTGAAGCATCGACTGTAATGATATTTTGATTCGACTCTTTTTCCGTTTTTACAATTGCAGAAAGAGAATCAATCGGTTTTTCAATCGTCGTGACTGTATCGATTTTTGCGTCTTTTTCTTCAGGTTCTTTTTTACAGGCTACCAGAAATAATGGAATTAATGCCAGATATTTTAAACTATTTACTTTTTGATTTGTCGAGATTAATCGTTTCATAATATAAAATTTTTGAGAGGAAAGTTTCTTTCTGATAAGATTCGATTCTATCTGTAAGTTGATTTTTCATTTCGGAGTTTCCGGTTTTCTCAGCATAATCCAACAATATTTTTTCATTATAATTGATGGAAACTAAGTGGTAATTATCCGCAAAATTCTTTCTTTTAATATTATTGGCCGTGATAATTCCGCCCCAATTGACGTAACTGCAAACCAAAATCAAGCCATATGAAGCCCAGAACATCTTATTGAAAAGGAAAGCATTAGTCTTTTTATTTTGAATTTTGATGAAAGTGAAAATCAAACCAATCAAAGCCATGGTGAGGAAAGCATAAACACCCAGACGTTTGTAAGTTAGCCCAAAATTGATAATATATTCTGAGTTTTTGAGGGAAGCAGAAATAACCAAAACAGCATTTAATACAATCCAGATTTTTGCAGAAATTTTCAGAGACTTTGCTTTTTCATCAAAATTAAATCCTCTTTTGAAATAGAAAAGAATCACAAGAATCGCCATTATGATAGACATTATCACGGAGTTCACACGTTCGTGAGTTTCTGCACTTAATCCGTCAGCTGATTTTGTGACTTCAAAAAACTGTTCGTAGTTGTAAGTCATAATAAAAACCAAAAGCAAAATATTAAGTGCAGAAAAGGAAATCAATCCGCTGGTTCTTTCGGAATCGATGTCGAGAAAAGAAAATGTTGGTTTTTGAATTTTTATTAATCCTGAAAAGTCGTCATTCAAATATCTATTCTGTTTGAATATGAATCTTTCCACACCGAAATTCCAGAAAATAAAACCCACGTAAAATCCAATGATAGCCAAAAAAATAATGTCAAAAAAACTGAAATCCAATTTTATCTCACTGAAAAATTGGTCGAAATGTGAACTTCCTGCTGAATAGATGCAGAGAAAAATTGTAATTAATATTCCAGGAATTAAGATAAATGTAATCAGTTTTTTTCCGAAACCGCTACCTTCTTTTGGTTTTTCGAACCATTGTTCTGTGTTGAAAACTCTTCCTACAAATGAAATTAGATTGATTAATAAAACTTCTATGTAGAGAAATGGTTTTAGTTTCGGGTAAGTTCCTTTGAATCTTAATAAAAATACCGAAACGAAAACGGCAACGAAAGAAACAGCATCGCCAAACCAGGCAAAAGCAAATGATGAAAAAATGGAAGTGACAAAAAGTGTTAGAAATGTTTTGGTTCGAAACTCAGATTTGGTTTGTATAAATGTCAAAATACTTAGCAATATTCCAAAAATTCCGAGATTGAGGGCAATGTATTCTTTGTAAAAAAGGATGACAACTGCCAAAACTGTGATGAAGATAAGATGATGTTTTTTCATAATTATAATGTTTATTATTTAAATAGTAAATAGATTCTAATAAAGAACTGGTGTTTCCTTTTGGTAAACAAAATCTCTGATGTTCTCAAAATTGTGGGAAAGTAATTTCTCAAAATCCCAGTAGTGGAAAGATCTCATACTCCTTCCTTTCTTATAGGCCTGGATATAAATCCTGAAATATTCCGGAAGAATGAGACTTCCCAAGAAGATGAGCATTCATTTTTCCATTTCCCAAAAGCAAAAACTGCATTGCAATTTCCTCCTCGAACCTGGTTCCACAATCTGTAAGCAAGTGATGAACGTCGTGATTTTCCATTTTGGGAATCATTATAAAACCGTGTTTTTTGTAGAATTCACCAAGTTTTCTACCCAAAGTATCTTCTTCAAAAGCCAATAACTGTTGCTGGGAAAACGCCCATTCCCTTTTCTTTTTCTTAAAATATTTTCTATAAAGCTTTTGTGTATTGTCATAAACGAAAAGCAAAAATTGAATACGGATTTTTTTCATAATTTTTATTTTAAATAGATTTCAAGGTAAAAAGTGTAATCTCCGGTCTGCAATTGAATCTGACTTGATACGAATGTCCCAAAGCTCGGTTGATGTAAAGTGTTCTTCCATCTTCTAAATCAATAATTCCGGAAGTGTATTTTCTGTTTTTCACAGGTAAAATTAATGGAGGAAGAAATGGAGGTTTTGCTTGTCCTCCGTGTGTATGTCCGGAAAGAATCCAACCTTGATAATCGTTCCAGACATCCAAATCGCAAACGTCGGGATTGTGACAAAGGACAAGATTGGCATTGTCTGGATTGATGGTTTTGGTCAGGTTTTCCGGGTGGAAATTCATTCCCCATAATTCTTCAAAACCTAAAATATTGAGTCCGGAAATATCAACTTTCTCATCACGAAGCATTTGAATTTTGGAATCGGTGATAATTTTTGAAATTTCATCAGCCACATATTCTTCACGCCACTCTGCGCCATAATCGTGATTGCCTAGAATCGCAACGGTTCCTAACGTTCCGAGAACGGCTTCTTTCATTACGATTTTCAGTTGTTCAAATTGTTCAGGATTATTTTCCCAACAGACAAAATCGCCGGTGTAAACCACGATATCTGGTTTGTAAACTTTTGCTTTCTTGAAAGAATCAATCAGGAAATTATAATCGAAGCGATTTCCGACGTGCAAATCTGAAATCTGCATCAGCACTTTGTTATGAAGTTTTGAAGGTAGATTTTTGATTAGTAGATCCTGATGGACAAACTCCAGCCAAAAAGGTTCGACTTGCCAACTGTAGAATAAAGACAATCCTGCGGTTGCTAATAATGTTTTTTTGATGAATGATTTTCGGGTCATATTTTGCTTTGAATTTCAAAGTTTGAGGGTAAAATTTTTTGAATACTAAGAATGATTAGAATCCAATAAATGACGATAAATGGAAAATTAAAAAAAAGAATAATAATTGATTTTAAAAATTCTTGTCTATTCTCAGGAAACACATAAATCATCGTTGCCTGGAAAAGAATAAAAATCAAATTAATAATTGCGTTAACTACTATCAGTAAAACAAATATTATAGGGTCAAAAGAGTTTTCAGAATAATAGCTCATTAAAAACATTATTAAACCAATTACCGAACTACAAGAAAAATAAATAAGCATTACTTTTTTCATACTATAAAGTCCTTTGAATCACAAAGTTAATTTTCAAAAAAAATCGGGAGTTATCTTCCCAACAATTTTTCCAGGTTATTGATATGTTCTGTGAAAGCATCTCTACCATTTTGCGTCACGCGGTAAGATGTTCTCGGTTTCTTGCCTACGAATTCTTTTTTCACTTCTATATATTCTGCTTTTTCCAGAGCTGTGCTGTGGCTGGCAAGATTTCCGTCGGTGGCGTTCAAGAGATTTTTCATTTCGGTAAAATCAACCCAATCGTTGACCATGAGAACGGACATAATGCCTAATCTTACACGACTTTCGAATTCTTTGTTGAGTTGATTGATGTTTAACATTTTTATTTAAAGTTTTGAAAACATTGTGGTCCGACTGCCCCACCTCCGTATTCTAATGCGAATTTGTTATTGACTAAAATATAATTACAATTATTATTAAAATTATTTCTATCCGTTAGCTTATTTTGAAAAACATCAAATGAATACATTCCCATACCACTTATCTTAAATCCTATCTTAATAGGTTCGCCGTCCTCTATTGAAATACAATCTGCTTTATATAATTTTTCTTTAAGAATTTCAATTGTTTCCAAATCCCAATTAAGCATATTTTTAAGGTCTGGCGTCAGTAATATTTCTTTGTTAAAATCCCAACTTTGAAAAAACTTTTTCCCCACACCATTATTTTGAATTGCAAGTCTTCCAATAATTTCATCATCTTTAAACTCAATTGAGACAATTTTATCTTTTGGTTTTAATCTTATTGAAATACAAAATCAATTCATCAATTTCTTTTTCATTTGAATAATATTCTTCTTTCAACTCTGAAACTGAATAATTTTTATCAAAAGCTCCAAAAGCAGAGGCAATCATAATATTTAGTACAATCGCACCGATTGTGAACAATCCAAAAACACTAGCGAGTCCAATTAAAATATATTTTAAAATTTCTGACATTTTAATCGTATTTCCTATACATCAAAATCCCATAAAATATATGCAGAAATCCAAATCCAATCGCCCAAAATATCAATCCCCAACCAAGCCAGAATAGTGCAATCATTCCAAGAACGACTTCGCAAATTCCCAAATATTTGACATCACTCAATGTATATCGTTCTGCATTAATCAAAGCTAATCCGTAGAAAATAAGCATTGAAGGCGCAATTAAAGGAAAATAATGATGATACCAAAGTGCAATACAAAAAATCCCGCCCGCAGCTAAGGGAATTGCAAAATTGAATAACAATTTCTTTGTGATTGAATCCCAGATTTTCAGGTTTTTCTTTTTGCTTTTTCTGGCTGTGAAAATATAACCGCTGGAAATCGCTAAAATCAAAACCACCAAAGCGACAAAGAATAATTCCTTCGCCAAAGCTGGTCCGTAGATATTACGTTCACCATCAAAATAATCAACGCCTTCTCTTTGGAAAATGAAATAAACATACACGGAACCCAGCAACGCCACGATTCCCGCAATCACGCCGGACAATCCACTCAATGAAATAAATCTTGAGCTGCGTTCCATCATCTGACGGATATGCGCCAACTCTTCCTGATAATTTTTAGATTCCATAAAAAGAACTTTGAATTACAAAGCTACAATTTATTTTAAAACTCCAAAATTAATTTTGAAGTTTTTTGATATTTCTTCCGCTGCTGGATTTTAAACGTTGAATCTGCAGCCCGGCTTGAGTGGAAATCCTTTTTTTGATGCTGGAAAAGCCTAGGCAAAAAAGATTGGGAACGGAAGACGGATTAAGCTGCCCAAATAATTATTTTACAATTCCGTCACTTTCTTACCAATCTTGTAAACGGTTCCCCGGAAACCTGCAACAACCTCATCATTTTGATTCTTAATCGTGATATCATAGACTGCAGTTTTCCTAGTATCTGTCAGCAAAATACTTTCGGCAGTCAATACATCGCCATCTCTCGCGGCTTTTGTAAAATTGATATAACAATTAAGTGCGACTGCAGCTTCGCCAGTGTTATTGGATGAAAAAGCCAGCGCAGAATCTGCAAAAGCGAACGTTACACCACCGTGAACAGTTCCCAAACCATTTATCATTTCTGATTTCACGGGCATTTTTATGAGACAGTAATTTGTTTTAATATCAATAAGTTCTATTCCCAACCATTGAGAAAAAAGGTCTTTCCCGAATATATATTCGGCGGTTTCTTTCGGCGTCATTTATTTTCCTTTGTAATTTGGTAAACGTTTCTCTATAAAAGCGGTTACACCTTCTCGGAAATCTTCGGTCTCTGCCGCATCTTGCTGAATGATGGATTCATAATCCAACTGCTCTTTCAATGTAAAATCATAAGATTTACTGAAAGCTTTTTTGGTCAGATAAAGAGCAGTCGTTGCTGAATGAGCGAGTTGCGTAAGAACTTCCATTGATTTTTCCACAAATTCAGAATCTGGAAAAACATCAGCAACCAAGCCCATTTTCTTAGCTTCAGGCGCAGGCACTTTTTTCCCTGTGAAAGACAGATAACTTGCCAACTGCTTCCCAACTAATTTTGGTAAGAAGTAAGTTCCGGCTGTATCAGGAATCAAACCGATGTTCGCAAATGCAAATGAGAAATAAGAACTTTCTACAGCCAAAGTGAAATCACAAATGGAAGCCAGCATTGCACCGGCACCAACTGCAGGACCATTGACCAAAGCAATCACAGGCTTTCTGCATTTTACAATTTCTAAAACCAAAGGATTATAATATTCTATAACAAAACGCTGAATTGCCCGATCATCTTCATCTTCGCCAAAGCTCAAAGCTTCCTTTAAATTCTGACCGGCACAAAATGCTTTTCCTTTTCCGGCAATCGCAACGCAACGTACATTTTCATCTTCGCTAAATTTGTGGACGGCGTTTCGCAATTCGGAAAGCATTATTTTGGTTAAACTGTTATAACTTTCCGGCTGGTTGAGGTAGATCAATTGCAATTTTCCGTCGAATTGGGCATCTATTTCTATTTGTGTATAACTCATTTTACATAATTATTGTTAGTTGCAATTTAATATATTTAATTCAAAACCTGACAGAAAGTTCTATTCTTAAAATAACAACAAAAACTCGCCTGATGAAAATCCATCAAACGAGCCGTTTTAAATTTAAAAATATGAAGTTACTTTTTGAGCAGCTTATTGGTAAACGTATTACCATTGGAAGTTTTGGTTTGAACGATGTAAACACCACTTTTCAAATTGCTGACATTGATTTTGGACTCATTGGAGTTAACTGTTTTTACAAGACTTCCGTTAGATGCATAAATATTTGTAGAAACGATGTTCCCATTGATTCCTTTATATTCAAAATGATCTTGCGCCGGATTTGGATAGATAACAGCTTTTGAATTGAAGTCTGCATCTGCAACATTCAGGAAGTCGCACTCTGCATTCAGTTCGTACAAACCTTCCACATTCAGCAACTGAAACCAGTCAAAATTATTTCCGCCCATCGCAACGCTTTCACCAACTACGCCTTCGCCTGTTTCGTAATGCGCCGTTGTAGACCACGCATTGGCATCGGATTTTGTACTCATCCATATTCGTTCGTGTGACATTGTACCGTTTAACAAAATTGGAGTTTGAAGGTTTATTTTAACTTTTCTGATGATAAATTCGTGCAAAGGCTCATACCCAACTTCTTCAAACGATTCTATGCTTGTATTAGTTACAGAAAAAAGCTGTTGGTGGGGAATATTTCTACTTGGATCTTCCGGATCTTCCGGCGTAGAAAGAATATTGTCGTAGAAAATAAAATTGACAAAAGTTGGCGGTAATTTACTTGCCAAAGTCACTACAATACTATTGATTTTAATCGTCTGGTTATCTGTAATCGGAATATCAACGGCTGCTTTTTGTCCGCCATTTCCAATAATGAAGACACCGTTTTCTTCTTCAGTATCATTAATGACAACTGTGTTGCAAGTCTCGGCTTTCGCAGCTGCTTTTGGTTGAACTTCAACAGTTCCGGAAAAAGATTTTTTAACAGAATTCCCACAACCTACATTTTGAGAGAAGCTTAAAATCGAACCTAAGGCCGATAAAAAAAATACAATTTTCTTCATAATTAATTTTTTAAGATTTAATAAAATATGTTGCGATAATCACATCAATTAGAAATAAATTTTATTTCATTGATGAAGTAAATGTATATACTTTAAGAATCAAAAAATAGCTTTTGTCTTTCGAAATATCATATTTTAAAAGCTAAAAACAAGTATTAAAATCCAGAAAATCAAATATTTAAATATTTTTATGTTTCTTTTCTGCTTCCCGCAAAAAGGCAGATGGAGAAATCCCAGTGATATTTTTGAAAACAGTCGTGAACGAACTATGGGAAGAAAAACCGGCTTCTTCTGCCAGATAACTTATCTTATAATTAAGGAATTCCGGACGTTCGAGAATCTGCTTGCAGATATAATTGATGCGCAGGTCATTCAAGTAATTATTGAAGTTTTTTTCTTTATGTTTCTTAATAGTTTCAGAAAGATAAGTCGGATTCGTTTTGAACATCACAGCCAGATTTGCAACCGTCAACTTTGAATTGGTAAATTTTGCCGACTCTTCAAACTTTTCTAATTTATCGAGAATCATAGCTTCCGCAGAACTTGGAACTGAGAATGTCACTTTTTCCTTTTTTTCAATTTCCGGCTGAATGATTTCTTTCGGTTCAAAAGTTTCCTTTATCTCTTTCTTTTCAAGATTCGAAATGAAGTTTTGATAAATCAATTTCTCTTTCTTTCTTTTTTGATTGATGAAGAAAATAGAAATTCCACCGACGAAAACCAACAATCCGCAGCTGATTATTAAAAGGTTATTATGACCTTCTTTGTCAGATATATTTTCCAAAAGATTTCTTTGCTCTTCAGAAACTGCAGTGTTGATCGCTTTTAGATTATTATCTTTCACATCTGGTTCCAGTTCCAAAAGTTTCTCAGAATATTCGATGTATTTCTCTTTATTATCTAAAGCTTTGTAGGACGCAATCAGCTTTTTGTATATATCAGCCCGTAATCTGTTGTCTTTGAAAGCATCTTCTCTCAGAACAACTTCCAGGGAATCGATTGCTCTTTGATGTTCATTTTTATAAGCATAAACCTTAGCTAAATTATTGTAAATAAAATACTTGAATTCTTTATTTTCCGTATCACGGATTGCCAAAGCTTTATTAAGAAAATATTCAGCCGAATCATTTTGTTTGAGATAAGCATACGAAACGCCCATATTGTAAAAGGCTCTTCGGAACTGAAAAATGTTCTTTTTGCTGGGATTTCCAATGTTTCCTAAAAACTTCAAAGCTTTTTGATAATCTTTTTTGGCCACAAGAAAATTTTCTTTATCAGCCTCAAGATTTCCATATTCAATGTACAATCTTGCGGTTAGATAATTCTTTTCGTAACCATTCGGAAGTTTATCAACTTGTTGTTTCGATAAGTCCAGGTAAGGTTTTATTTTATCCGGAAAATTCAAAAATGAATATTGGTTGGCGATAGAACCGTAGATTTTCGCCATCAATTTGGTGTTATCCAATTTCTCAGCAATCTCTTTCGCTTTGAAAAGCATTTCCGTGGACTTTGCAAAATCTGGCTTTTTGATTTTCAGATAGGCATCCGCCATTTTCATCCGGACTTCATATTTGGCTTCGTCGGAGATTGGCTGCTCAAGCTTCTTGATACTTTGTTCTACAATTGATTCAGGCGAGATTTTACTTTTGTCCAAAGTCTCGGAGCCAGACAGGTCTTCCTGATTTTGATTCTGTGCAGAACAAAACATTATCAAACAAAAGGTCAGCGAAACAATTAGAAAACGAGTCAATTTCAGATTTTATACTCAAATTTATAAATAAAAAATACGATTTGAGATATTAAGAAATTTTCCTGATTAAAATTCATTACCAAATTGACAATCATTTTTAATTAAATTATTGAGATTTCGGAAATTTTGTCTTTTCTAATTCATTCAAAATTCAATTATTCGGAAATTTTGTCTGATAATTTTAAAAATTCAACAAAAGAATACTTTTTGCGATAAGCTATTCGAATTAAATGATTGATAAAGCATTAAGAGAGCTAACCTTAAAAATTACTTTCTTAATGTTTTTTTAAATAATCAAAATCATCTTTTCAACACTTAAAAATGAACAGAATTTGATACAGACTCTAATAAATAATCACTTAATTCTTTAATCATTTAATAACAAAAAGATATGAACTTAAACCAATATACCGTAAAATCACAGGAAGCCATCCAGGCCGCTCAGCAAGTGGCGATGGAATTTGGCAATCAGCAAATAGAACCTCAACATCTTTTGGAAGGAATCTTTCAAATAGATGAAAATATATCGCCTTTTTTATTAAAGAAATCTGAAGCAGATGCCACTTTGGTAAGAGAGCGCAACCGCGAAAATTTAGAAAAACTTCCAAAAGTGCAGGGTGGAAATATTTACCTTTCACAATCAGCGAACAAAGTTTTGCTTGATGCGCCCAACATCGCTAAAAAAATGGGTGATGAATTCGTAACGATCGAACATTTATGGCTTTCGCTTTTGGAAACAAATTCTGAAGTTTCGAAAACGTTGAAAGATATGGGCGTAACCAAAAGTCTTTTGGAAGGCGGAATTAAAGAATTAAGAAAAGGAAGTACTGCAAATTCTGCCAGTTCAGAAGAAACGTACCAGTCTTTAAAAAAATATGCTAAAAACTTCAACGAATTAGCCGCAGAAGGAAAATTAGATCCCGTAATCGGTCGCGATGAAGAAATCAGGAGAGTTTTACAAATTCTATCAAGAAGAACAAAAAACAACCCGATTCTGATTGGTGAACCTGGAGTTGGTAAAACCGCAATTGCAGAAGGAATTGCACACAGAATTATTTCCGGAGATATTCCTGAAAATCTGCAGGATAAAACTTTGTACTCTTTGGATATGGGTGCATTGATTGCCGGTGCAAAATACAAAGGTGAATTTGAAGAGCGTTTGAAATCTGTTGTGAATGAAGTTATCAAATCAGAGGGACAAATTATTCTTTTCATCGACGAGATCCACACTTTAGTAGGAGCTGGAGGCGGTGAAGGCGCAATGGATGCTGCAAATATCCTAAAACCTGCTTTGGCAAGAGGAGAATTAAGAGCAATCGGTGCAACCACTTTAAATGAATATCAAAAATATTTCGAAAAAGATAAAGCCTTAGAAAGACGTTTCCAGAAAGTAATGGTGGAAGAACCTGATACGGAATCTGCGATTTCTATTTTGCGTGGAATTAAAGATAAATATGAAGCTCACCACAAAGTAAGAATCAAAGACGAAGCAATTATTGCGGCGGTGGAAATGTCTCAACGATATATTTCAGACCGATTTTTGCCGGATAAAGCGATTGATTTGATTGATGAAGCTTCGGCTAAGTTGAGAATGGAAATCAATTCAAAACCTGAAGAACTGGATGTTCTCGACAGAAAACTGATGCAGATGGAAATTGAACTGGCAGCCATTTCAAGAGAAGGAAATCAAACCAAAATCGATCATTTAAAAGAAGATATTTCGAAAATTTCTGAAGAAAGAAACGAAATCAATGCTAAATGGCTGAAAGAAAAACAAAAATCTGAGGATTTAACATCCATCAAAAAAGATATAGAATCTCTGAAACTGGAAGCAGAAAGAGCTTCAAGAGCAGGAGATTATGCGAAAGTTGCTGAAATTCAGTACGGAAAAATTAAAGAGAAGGAAGATGCTTTGCAAAAACTTGAATTAGAAATGCAAAATCATCAGAATGAATTGATTAAGGAAGAGGTAACCGCAGACAATATCTCAGAAGTAATCGGAAAATGGACAGGAATTCCTGTTACAAAATTACTTCAATCTGAAAGAGAAAAATTATTACATCTTGAAACCGAACTTCACCACAGAGTTGTTGGTCAGGAAGAAGCGATTGAAGCGGTTGCAGATGCCATTAGAAGAAACAGAGCCGGATTAAGCGACGAGAAAAAACCAATTGGAAGTTTCTTATTTTTAGGAACAACCGGAGTGGGTAAAACTGAGCTGGCAAAAGCTTTAGCTGAGTTTTTATTCGACGACGAAAACAATATGACGAGAATCGATATGAGTGAATATCAAGAGCGTCATTCTGTTTCTCGATTGGTTGGTGCGCCTCCGGGATATGTTGGGTATGATGAAGGTGGTCAATTAACGGAAGCAGTGAGAAGAAGACCGTATTCAGTTGTGCTTTTAGATGAAATTGAAAAAGCGCATCCTGATGTTTTCAACACATTGTTACAGGTTTTGGATGACGGTCGTTTGACGGATAATAAAGGTAGAGTTGTGAATTTCAAAAACTCGATTATCATTATGACTTCAAATCTGGGTTCACATATTATTCAGGAGAATTTTGAAAATATTACAGAGGAAAATCAGGATGAAATTGTCGCTAAAACTAAAATTGAAGTTTTTGATTTATTAAAGCAAACGCTTCGTCCGGAATTTCTGAACAGAATTGATGAAACGGTGCTGTTCCAGCCTTTAAGAAAAAAAGAAATCGGAAAAATCGTTCAGTATCAGTTGAGAGGTTTCAATGATTTGTTGCTGAAAAGAAATATCATTATGACTGCAACACAAGATGCCTTGAATTATTTAACTAACAAAGGTTACGACCCGGTTTTCGGAGCAAGACCTTTGAAGAGAGTCATTCAGCAGGAAGTTTTGAATAAATTATCCAAAGAAATCCTCGCTGGAACCGTGAATGACGGTGACAGAATTACGCTGGATTATTTTGACGAAACTGGGTTGGTTTTCAGACCGGTGGAATAAGTTTTAATTTTTTCATATATATATTTATTTAAAATCCTTTTCTCGAATAGAGAAAAGGATTTTTTGTTTACTAATGAAATAAATCAATCTTAATTAAATTGAATCCTATTATAAATTACTAAGGAATTATTTTTTCTTCCTTTAATTTTTGAAATAGATCTGTAAAAGAATCAAGTGTGTTTTGATAAGATGTAAATCCCAGTTTCCTGCTTTTTGCCATATCAGTCATTACCTCAATTGGTCTTCCAAGATCCAGGTCTGTATGCCAGGCGGAGGCTATTCTGGATAGATTATTTTCTTTAAGAGCATACTTTTCTGCCATGTTTTCCCAAAGTTTCGGGTCGTTTTGAAGTTCTTTTTCGAGAGGTCTTATTTCGTCGTCAAATCCTTGGGACCCAATTTGAAAATAATCTGCAATCTTTTCCCACAGCCATTTCCATCGGAAAATATCGCCATTTGTAATATTGAAAGCCTGATTTTTAGCTGTGTCTGTTGTAGAAGCCCAGATCAATTGTTTGGCGAGAATTCTGGCATCGGTTACATCAGATAAGCCATTCCATTGTGCAGACGATCCCGGAAAGATGAATTTCCTTCCGGTTTCTTTACAGATGCTTGCATAGATTGCCAATGTAGTTCCCATATTCATGAGATTGCCAACAGCGTATCCGATAACGGTATGTGGTCTGTGAATACTCCAGGTAAAGCCATCTCTTTCAGCAGCTTCATAAACTGCATCTTCCTGAGCATAATAGAAATTTGGATATTCCAAACGTGGCTGTTCTTCCCGCAACGGTGTTTCCGGCAAAGATTCTTCCTTAGCATAAGCTTCAAACGGACCTAGATAATGTTTCAATCCAGTAACCAAAGCCACGTGTTGAATGCTTTTTTGAGGAGATAAGACATTTAATAAATTTCTGACAAGTGCGCTGTTGACTTTAATATTCTCTTCCTCGGTATCATTCCGCATCCAGGTGGTAAAAAATATGTGAGTAGGAGCGATGTTTTCCAAAGCAGCTTTTAGGTTTTCTTCGTCCAGCAAATCCGCTTTTACAGGAATCAGTCCCGATATATTTGAATTGGGATTTCTTGCCAATCCGTATGTTGTCCAGCCACTCGTAATCAATTCCTGAGCAAGATTGCTTCCGGTAATTCCGGTAGCGCCAACGACTAATGCAATTTTTTCCATAATAAATTATTTGACTGCAAAGTTACCGGCATTAAAACCGAAAAAACTTGATGTAGATCATGAGTTTGATGTAGTCTTAATATTTATTGATGAGAGATTTTCTTTCTGATTCTGCTGACAGTTTCCGGGCTGAGACCAAGGTAAGAAGCGATTAAAGCATGCGAAAGTTTTTGAGTGATGTTTGGGTTGCTTTCTACCAACTGTAGATATTTTTCTTCTGCGGTAAAATTATTAGAAATGACCAATCTGTAATCTTTTGTGACCAGACTGTTTTGATAAAGAATCCTGAAATACCGATCCATAATGGGAATTTTTAAAGTCAGTTCTTCATAATTTTCCCGACTTAGCAGTAATAATTCGGATTCTTCAATTGCATCAATATTGAGGAAGGCTTTTTCCTGATGAAGGAAACTATTGAAATCTGAAATCCACCAGCCTTCAAACGCAAATAGATTAATTCGCTCATTACCTCTCTCATCCAGAATGTAAGATTTGAGAATGCCTTTGCTTACAAAAGCTAAATTTTTGCAGATTTCGCCTTCTTTCAATAGGAACTCTTTCCTGCCAAGTTTTTTTTGAGTAAAAAATGATTTCAGTAATTCAATTTGATCTGCATTAATATCAACTTTCTCCTGAATGTAGGTTATTAAAACATCAAACATAAATCAGTTTTGAAATAATTAGCATTTATATATTTGTGTAAAGTTATCGTTTATAATTTGCTGGAGTGGTAATTTTTATCAGGATATTTATTATCATTTATCTTTTTATTTTTGCATTACATAATATTAGTCCTTTCTCAAAATGAGCGATAACTTTTCTAATCATCATCAGATCGCAGTAGTTTCAACTTTTTCGGATCTTGTGCATTATAATTTTCAGGATCCTGTAAATGCCGTATGCTGGGAAAGAAATATTGTTGGTGATTTTCAAGAAATTGTATCAAAACTTAGATTGTCAGAAAACATTACAGAAGTCACAAGTGATGATCTTTTAGCGCTTCAATTATCAGCGAACGGTCATTATGCGAGAGAAATTATTTTAAATGATCTGGAATTATTAAGTGATTTTGGAGCATTGCCTTCACTCAATTTGATTAAAAATTATGATCGTGATGAAGAATTTGATTTCATTTCAACGGATGTCTATTCTTATCACGTAGATCGTTCGCCTGTAGGAACCAGTACTTTTTTATGCACTTATTATGGTGCTGCCAGTGATATTTTGCCAAATAATCAGGCAATACCAAAAACTCAGATCCCCGAAATCCGGCAAAAACTTAAAGATTTACATGACGGCCCGGAAGAAGAATTTGAAACTTTTTTGGAGGAAAATTATTTTAATCTTCATTATCAACCCAAATCCGATGCGCATTCAATTAATTTAGGTTTAGGTCGCCTTTGGAGACTTGCTGTAGAATATCCTGGACAGAAGGTTTTACCCTGTATTCATAGGGCGCCTGTAGAAAATAAAGATGAATATCGGTTACTTTTAATCTGCTAAACAGATCACTACTGAAACTTAAAACAAAAAAACCGGAAGGTAAATAAAATTTACTTTTCCGGTTTTGTAGCCTATAGGGGAATCGAACCGCTGTTGCAAGAAAGAAAATCTTGAGTCCTAACCACTAGACGAATAGGCCCTGGTTTTTATGGACTGCAAAAATAAAGACTTTAAACAGTTAAAACAAATTGTTTCTGTCTATTTCAGTTTTTTCTCAATTACAGTATTCGTAATACCTCTGTTTTCAAGGTCTTTCTGCGCTTTTATGGCATCTTCCAGAGACTTGTATTTACCGTAAGTATAGTAGAAAACACCGCTTTCTTTGTTTCGGATCATATCCGGAAGTGTTTTCATAATTGTAGATTTAGAATCTAATTTTTCTTTCCCTGCATATATTTCCAAAGTGTAATAACCTATTCCTAAAGTTTGATTTGGAACAAAACTGATCGCCATAGAATTTCTGAATCCGGCATCTTTAGCTGTTTTTAGATTCGTATCCCTTACAGAAGCGAAATTTGTAGTTCCGTAATAATATTTATAGGATCCGTTTTCTTTGATTGGCAAGATGTATTTCAAACCTTTTAATGCGGGATCTTCATCGTTGTATTTGTTAGGTGTACTCATCAGAAGTATTCTGAAATCATTCTTCAACGGTTGCTCGGCAGGTTTTTCCGGCTCAAGTTCTTTGACGTTTCTGTCTACCAGTTTTTTGTAGCTTACAATAGCATTATAAATACTTTCTGCAATCGTTTGCTGGCCTTCTTCTGTAGAAATGTAATGTGCGTCGTCATAATTATTTACAAAACCAGTTTCAATCAAAATAGAAGGCATTGCGTTCATTCTCAAAACGTGTAAGTTTTCTTGTTTCACACCGCGAGACATTCTTTTGTCTTTTTTTACGAAATTATCTTCTACCAATCCACCAATGATAAGGCTCGCCTCCAGATATTTACTCTGCTGGATTTTGAGCGCAATAAGAGATTCCGGAGAGCTGGGATTGTACGAGGCGAAATTTTCTTTATCCTTTTCATCCAGGAAGATTACGTCATTTTCTGCTTTTGCAACATCCAGATTCGCTCTGTTTTGGTTGGGACCTTGTACAAAGGTCTCCGTACCCTGTGCTGTTGCGCTTTTACTTGGCGAAGAGTTAACGTGAACAGAGATGAAAAGATCCGCTTTGCTTCTGTTCGCCAGATCGGTTCTGTATGTAAGAGACGGATATTCGTCTATTTTTCGGGTATAGATAACTTTGTATTCTTTGTTTTTCTCCAGCATTCTTCCCAATTTCAGAACAATGCCCAATGTTACATTTTTTTCCTGAACAGAGCCAATGTCTGGATAGTTTCTATTAGCTCCAATGTCGCTTCCACCGTGGCCTGCATCCAGAACCAGCGTGAATTTTTTCTGCGAATAAAAGCAGCTAAAACTAATAAAAAACGTTAACAGAAAAAAAAATTTATTATAAAGTGTTGACCTAATCATTTTAATCTTTAAAATTTAATTAATTTTGAACCCAATTTCAGAATGACTGCCTTGGCTCGAAGTATTTTCAAAAGTATATTACTAATTTTAAATATCCTAATTTTTAACAATATTTTAGCACAAAATGTGCCCCAAAATACTGATAAAAAAAATGATGTTCGGGATTCTATCAGTATAACCAAAGATTCCTTAGGAATAAAAAAAGATACCATCATCCCAAAAGAACAGCTGGAGGATGTTGTCAAGATGAAAGCGGAGTACAAAACCAGTTCTTCTATCTCCAACAAACAGACTACCCTCCAAAAAAATGCACAGATCATCTATCAGGATATGCAGATAGATGCAGATTATATCAGATTCGAATGGGAGACCGGAAAGATCTACGCAAGGGGAGAGCAGGACAAAAATGGTAAAATCATCACACCAGCCGTAGCCACCCAAGGCGGTAAAAAGTTTGAGTACAGCGAGGTTATCTATAATATTAAGACCAAGCAGGCAATTGCCTTCAATGCGAGAACAGAGGAGAGCGAAGGTGTAATCGTGGCTCAGAAAACAAAAAAATACAATGATTCTGTATTTGTAATGAGTCGTGCAATGTACACAACAGACGAGTACTTCCTTAAAAAGAAAGATTCTCTGGCAGATTATCATATGTCTGCAAGGATGATCAAACTCCTGAAAGGAAAAGATAATGCACAGATCGTCACAGGACCTATCCAAATGTATATTGAGCAGGTTCCGACTCCTTTAATATTACCATTTGCGATTCTTCCTTTTTCTGATAAAAGATCAGCCGGGATTTTGATTCCGAGTTTTGGAGAGCGTCAGGACGTTGGATTCTTTCTTAATGGATTGGGTTACTATCAGCCAATTGGCGATCATTTTGATCTGAAGATTTTAACAGATATATATACCAAAGGAAGCTGGAACCTGAAACCGGAACTTAATTACCTCAAAAAATACAGATACTCGGGTAATTTTGCAGCCGATTATGGTTATACAGTTCGTGGTATCAAAGGTTTGGATGACTATTCCAGAACAAAAACTTTCAGGATTGCCTGGCGCCATTCTCAGGATTCGAAATCTAATCCATATCTGACCTTCAATGCAAGTGTGGATATTGTGAGTACCAAATTCTACGACAATACGGTCAACAATAATTATATCTTCAATCAGAATGTTCTGAACACGCAGCAGACTTCCAGGGTGAATCTTACCAAGAGATTTCTGAATCTTCCGGTTACCATCAGTGCGAGTATGTCGTACAACCAGAATTTTGCGACAAAGGTGACAGATCTCCGCTTGCCAGATATGACGGTTGCCATCAATCAGTTTTATCTTTTTAAACCAAAAACAGGGGTAAGATCCGGATTGCTGGAGAACATCAATGTCAACACAGGTTTGGCGCTTAGTAATTATGTAACCACAACGGAAGATAAACTCTTCAAAAAAGAAATGTGGGACGAGCTGAAAACCGGTGCGAAGAATAATATCTCCTTATCTACCAATACCACGGTTGCTAAATTTTTCACCTTCAGTCTGTCAGCGAATGCAGATAATGTGCTTACGACCAAAACTTTGGAAAAACGTTATAATCCACTGACGAATCTTGTAGAGGATAACTATAATAAAGGGATTGCGGGATACTCCACCTTCTCTACCAGTGCCAGTTTGCAAACCGTGCTATACGGACAGAAAAACTTTAGCAAAACCTCACCAATCGTCGCTATACGTCACGTGGTAACACCTAGTATGAGTTTTACCTATTCTCCGGATTTTGGCGAAAAGAGCTGGGGCTATTTCAGAAACTATTCTAATTCCCGTGGCGAGATGACGCCTTATTCTATCTTTGATAATGGAATTTATGGTGCGCCAACCTCCGGTCTTACACAGAGTGTCGGATTCAATATTACCAATAATCTGGAGATGAAAATCAGATCCAAATCAGATTCTACAGGTGTCAAAAAAGTAAAAATATTTGAAAACCTGAATGTCTCCGGAGGTTACAACTTCGCAGCCGAAAAGTATAAATGGTCGGTTTTCACGGTCAATGGTCAGTCTTCGTTCTTTGATAATAAACTGAACGTCAATACCAGCCTTACATTGGAACCCTACAGGATTGCCTTCACAGATGGAAGTGATGTTGGCGTGAGAACAGAAGATTTCGGTCATTTTAGTCTGCAGGGTTTCAACCTACAGTTGTCTTACCCTATGAGTGAGGCCATCTTCGGGAAGAAAGAGGAACTCTCGAAAAAATATAAAAAGAAAGGGGAAATCCGGAATGAGAATTATTTCTTTGATGATGATAATTATGCACATTACACGCCTACCTGGACCTTAAACGTGAATGCAAATTATTCATACACAAGAAGTCTGTCCAGATTTGGTAATAAAGTTGCAACACTTGGATTGGACGGCAGTATAAAACTTACCCCATACTGGAATATCAACGGAAGTACGAATTATGATATTGAGCAAAAAGCCCTTGGCTACACACGTCTTGGGTTTGCCAGAGATCAGCGTAGTTTTACCATCACATTCAACTGGGTGCCGTTTGGACAGTATAAGGTTTATGATTTCTTTATCGGGATCAAAGCCAACATTCTGAAAGACGCTGTGAAGTACAAGGAGAGGAGTTTTACCCAGCCGAACAGTACTTTTTAGGATTTAATGAAAATTTGTATAGTTTTGTAAATTAATAATAGAAAATGAAGAAGATCATTCATACGCCGGAAGCTCCGGCTGCAATCGGGCCATATTCTCAGGCAACATTGGTTAACGGAACCTTATACATCTCAGGTCAGATTCCGGTAGATCCGGAAAACGGTAAATTGGTAGAGGGCATCCAGAAAGAAACACATCAGGTAATGAAAAACCTGAAAGCGATTTTGAAAGCTGCCGATATGGATTTCAGTAATGCCGTGAAAGCTTCTATTTTCCTGAAAAATATGGATGATTTTGCTGAGGTGAATGAGATCTACGCTTCATACTTCGAAAATGAAATTTATCCGGCGAGAGAAACTGTTCAGGTATCTTGCCTTCCTAAAAATGTAGATGTGGAGATCTCTATGATCGCCTTCAAAGATTAAACATGAATTTCTGTAGGAATACCATCGGTGTTTTGGCTGGCCTGGCAGTCGCTGCTCTCATTATCACATTGGGGATAAAGATAGACTCCTCGTGGGTGACCTACAAACAGTTTGCGCCGTTTGACCATTGGGAAACGCTCTTAAGATCTGTTCAGCACAAGGATTCCTTTTTTGTAGCACTGTTGTTCTTCGGTGGGTTGGGTGTTACGTTTGGTGGTGTAGTTACGGCTATCATTGTAAAGTATGCGAAAGTTGCTTATGCTATTCTGATAGGCTTCATTATGCTGTTCATTGCGATGCTGGATATTATCATTTATCCTTATCATCCTGTTTTCTACAAGATCTCAATCTTTCTGATCTTCTTCCCATTCTCCTGGATCGGCGGAAAGATAACCGAAATCATCTACAAGCGGCGGGAAAAACAAGCAAAACTTTTACTCAAAAATAAAAAACCACAAGCCTAGGCTTGTGGTTTTCCGTTGTATAGTTAGTTTTAATAAATTTCTAGTAAGCCGTCTCGTGTACTTTCACCGCTCTTCCGCTTGGGTCATTGGCGTTTTTAAAAGCTTCGTCCCATTCCAAAGCAACTGGTGTAGAACAAGCTACAGAAGGAACAGAAGGAACGCAACTTGCAGCAGAATCACTTGGGAAGTGGCTTTCGAAGATCGTTCTGTATCTGTATTCTTCTTTGCTCATCGGTACATTGATCGGGAATCTGAATTTCGCGTTTGCCATCATTTCGTCCGTCACTTCGTCTTCAGCGACTTGTTTCAAAGTATCAATCCAGGAATAGCCAACACCGTCGCTGAACTGCTCTTTCTGTCTCCACGCAATACTTTCCGGCAATAGATCTTCGAAGGCTTTTCTAAGCACCCATTTCTCCATTCTTTCCGGTGTAATCATTTTATCTTTCGGATTGATGGTCATTGCGATGTCCATAAATTCTTTGTCAAGGAACGGCACGCGACCTTCGATTCCCCAGGCCATCAGAGATTTGTTGGCTCTAAGACAATCATATAGGTGTAGTTTTCCTAATTTTCTCACCGTTTCTTCGTGGAAAGCTTGTGCAGATGGCGCTTTGTGGAAGTATAGATAACCTCCGAACAATTCATCAGAACCTTCTCCCGAAAGCACCATTTTGATTCCCATCGATTTGATGACTCTTGCCAGAAGATACATCGGTGTGGACGCTCTGATCGTCGTTACATCGTAAGTTTCCAAGTGGTAGATTACATCTTTGATGGCATCAAGGCCTTCCTGAACTGTATATTTGATCTCGTGATGAACAGAGCCGATATGATCCGCTGCTTTTCTTGCTGCTGCCAAATCCGGAGAACCTTCCAATCCAACAGCAAAACTGTGCAGTCTCGGATACCAGGCTTCCTGCGTGTCGCCACTTTCGATTCTTTGTCTCGCATATTTTGCTGTAACGGCTGCAATGATGGAAGAATCCAAACCGCCGGAAAGTAAAACGCCGTAAGGCACATCACTCATCAGCTGTCTGTGAACGGCTTCTTCCAGTCCTTTTCTGATGGCGGCGATATCTGTTTCGTTGTCTTTTACATTATCAAATTCCGTCCAGTCTCTTTTGTACCATTGTTGTAACTCTTGTCCGTCTTTGCTGTAAAGGAAATGACCTGGTAAGAATTCTTCGATTTTGTTGCAAACGCCTTCCAGAGATTTCAGTTCAGAAGCCACGTAGAAACTTCCGTTTTTGTCCCAACCCATATACAAAGGGACAATTCCCATGTGATCTCTGCCGATGAGGTAAGCATCATTTTCCTCATCATATAAAGCAAAAGCGAAAATCCCGTTTAGTTTTTCAAGGAAGTTTTTGCCGTCTCTTCTGTATAAAGCTAAAATAACTTCACAGTCAGACTGAGTCAGGAATTCATAAGCCGGGAATTCTAATCTGAGTTCCTGATGGTTATATATTTCGCCGTTTACTGCTAAAGCAACTTTATTATCTTTTGTGAATAATGGTTGTTTTCCTGATGTAGGATCTACAATTGCCAATCTCTCGTGAGAGAAGATGACGTTGTTGTGTTGGTATATTCCTGACCAGTCCGGACCTCTGTGTCTTATTTTTTTGGACATTTCCAGGATCTGAGGTCTTATCGCTTCATTTTTTTGTTTGGTGTCAAACACACATACAATTCCACACATTATTTTATTTGTTTTTTGATTTTGATTAAAATTATAATACAAAAGTAAGCCTGGAAAATTTAAAAATGAAATTATTTTTAGTTTTAAATTAAAATTCACCAGAAAAAAAATTTAATTGCTTTATTATATTCCGATTATTAATTAAAATAAATCACAATTCTTTATTTTTTATAGGTTTGCGCTCGTTTGCTGTTATTTTTTATCCAAATAGAAAATTAATAATAATAATTTTATTAATGATTAAAAAAAATTACAATAAAATACTTTTTTTAACATAAATTTAGTTATTTAAAATAAAGTTCACTTTTTATTAGGATAGTTTAGAAAAATTGTACGATTTTTGTAACGAAAATTGTATTGTAAATGTGAGGTAAGTAATTACTTCAAATACATTTATAATTTTTTTCATCATTTGTGTTTTTGCCCTCTTATTTTCATTAGTAAGAGGGTTTTTTGTGCAATCGATTTTGCCAGCCAATATTTAAGATTTAACTTTGTCAATAATCTAAAAAAAGTAAAAAATATGTCAACTTACGTAGTTGTAGGTCTTCAGTATGGGGACGAGGGAAAGGGAAAGATCACAGATGTCTTATCGGCAAAGTCAGATTATGTTGTTCGTTTCCAGGGCGGAGACAACGCTGGTCACACAGTTTATGTAGGCGATGAGAAATTTGTGCTGCATCTTTTGCCTTCCGGTGTTCTCCAGTGCAAAGGCAAGTGTATCATCGCAAATGGTGTTGTTGTAAATCCGAAAGCTTTTGTAAAAGAGATCAATCAGATTGAAAGCAAAGGAATGAGAACAGACCACGTTTTTATTAGCAGAAGAGCGCACGTGATTATGCCTTACCATATTTTGCTGGACACTTACAGAGAGGAAGAACAAGGCGGAACGCAGATTGGAACTACTAAAAAGGGAATAGGACCTTGCTACGAAGACAAAATTGCAAGAATCGGAATCCGAATGATTGATCTTTTGAATCCTGAAGTCCTGCGAGAAAAAATAGAGAAAAACTTAAAGACAAAGAATTCACTTTTCGAAAAATATTTTGAGAAGCCAACTTTGGATGTTGAAGAGATCTACCAGGAGTTCATCGCTTTGGGTGAATTACTGAAAGACAGAATTGTAGATACAGAACTTGAAATAAATGAAGCGATAAAAGAAGGCAAAAATATTCTTTTCGAAGGTGCTCAGGCTTTGATGTTGGATATTGATTTTGGAACTTATCCTTATGTTACTTCGTCCTCGCCTTCTACTGGTGGTGTTTGTACAGGAGCGGGCGTTCCGCCAACAGCCTTGCAAAACCTGATTGGTGTAGCAAAAGCTTACACAACAAGAGTAGGAAACGGTCCTTTCCCAACGGAACTGGACAATGAATTGGGAGAAAATATCAGACAGATCGGTGCTGAATTTGGTGCTACCACCGGAAGACCAAGAAGAACAGGCTGGCTAGACTTGGTTTCTTTGAAGCATGCTTGTATGATTAATGGTATTAATAATTTAGTAATTACCAAGTTAGATGTTCTTACCGGAATTCATCCTTTGAAAATTGCTACAAAATATAAGACTGAAGACGGAAAAATTATCGATTATTTTACTTCGTCTACGACTAAATTGTACGATTATGAACCGCAATACGAAGAATTGGAAGGTTGGGATGAAGATATTACCAATGCAAGAACTTACGACGAGCTTCCTGCCAATGCAAAGAAATATATTGAATTTATAGAAGAGCATCTGGGAATTAATGTTTATTTGGTTTCCGTAGGTCCAGAGCGTTCCCAGAATATCATTAGAAAAGAACTTTTTTAAAGATTATCCTTAAAAATAAAAAGAAAACCGGAATAGAAATTCCGGTTTTTTTCATTTGTGTTTTTGTTTTTTTTTGAAAATTGCATCACCAGATGCGTTTTTGAAATGTGTTTGTGTTTTTAATTATGGTGCAATAATATACATTTTCATAATCAAGCAAAAATATTTGGATATATTTCGTTTACTCACATATACTCACAAGCTCTAAAAGTTGTCCAAAAAAGCTTATCTATCTGACCATCATATTGGTTTATTTGTAAAATAAAATTTAGAAATTGTTTATTATATATAGATTTATATCTGTTTCTGAGGGGATATCCAGCTTTCTGCGTATTCTGTATTTCTTGTTTTCAATGGCTCTTACAGTAGAATTAGTTGCAATTGCCATTTCTTTTGTGGTAAGATTTAATTTTAATAAGGCACAAATTTCCAATTCAGAAGAAATCAGATTAGGAGAAACTGCCAAGAGCTTGTCAAAGAAATCAGGAAACTGAGATTTGAAATAGGTAATAAACAAAGAATTCTTATTCATCGCCAGCTCATATAATTCTCCCGAAAAACTTATTTTATCTGTTTTCTGAATGATGGCGTTCAGTTTTTCTTTTTCGATATAATATTTAACAAGCATTTTTTCCTTTCTGTAGATAAAATACATCCCGATGAAAGTGCAGAATGTAATCTCAATGATCTTATAAACTCTCACGTACCATTGTTCCAGTGAAGATAGATTTTGACTGAAATAATTACTCAGGTAATAATCGGTTCCCGCATTGATTAGAAACCAGATAAGGTATGATGTAATCAGAAAAACGATGATCCATTTGTCTCTTATATGATCAAAAAAAAATGAAATGGCAATGGTGAGAGAAACGTAGGATAGATAATTCATACAGCCCTCACCCGAAATAGTGTCAAAGTAAAAGATGAAAATTCCCAATACAAAAAATAGAATCATTAGCAGATTTCTGTTGAATCTTATTTTGTCCGGAATTAATATCGTACAAGATATAAATATTGCCGCCAGTGCAAAAATCAAAAGATTTACATATTCTTTCAGAAACAGATTGAGAAATATATTGCATACCAATAAAAAGATCAGAGCCAATGTATAAATATCAAACAGAAAACTCTTTTCATATTCTATTTCATCTTTGGACGATTGCCTTTTTTTTGTAATAAGAGAAGATATATAGTTCATGTTTTTATTTGGTTATTAATATTTTTTCATCAGATATGTTGGGCAAACCCTCGATTTTAATGAATTAATTTAAAACAATTTGATATCAGTATTTTTATTATTAACAAATTTTAACAAATAATATTTTATTTTGGAATCATAATTGAAAAGACTACTTCATAATTCACTGTTTGTGAAAAAATAAACGATTATGAAAAAGTTATTTTTAACAGGATTTGCAGCCACTTTACTGTTAACGTCTTGTAATAAAGACGAAAAAGTGCAAACTGCATCACTTGAACAGCAAAAATTAGACTATCAGGCAAGACAAATTGATTTGGAAAAACAAAAACTTGCAATAGAAAAGGAAAAAATATCTTTCGAAAAACAAAAAGACAGCCTCAATAAGATTGAGGAGGAGAAAGAGGCAGATAGAAAAGCGGAAGCTAACAGAGTAGCTAGAAGATCTACACCTAAAAGAAATTCATCTTCCGGTAATTCCGGCGGTGGTTCATCTTCTGGTTCCACAGCTTCCAATTCCGGATCATCTGGATCTACAGGAACTACGGCAACTCAGAAAAAAGGATGGAGTAGTGCTGCAAAAGGTACTGTGATAGGTACTGTTGGCGGAGCTGCTGCCGGAGCTATTATCTCTAAGAAAAATCCAGGTCTGGGGGCTGTAATTGGTGGTGTTGCTGGTGGAGCGACTGGCTACACAATTGGTAGAGCGAATGACAGAAAAACAGGTCGAGTTCAGAAGTAAATTTTCTTCACACATATATATTAAACACGGAAAGATTGCTTATTTTTAAGCAATCTTTTTTATGCTTTCAATTTTCTTCACAGTTTTGATGTTGCTCATAGTTAATTTCGGGAACGGAATTATCATTAGAAACCTGCTTAAAATTAATAATCAGAGTTATGTTTTGATTTCTTTTTTAGGAATTATCGGCATTACATTTCTGGAGACAATAATTGCATTTTTCCTTCCTTTGAATTCAAACCTTGAAGTTCTCTTTATTCTAATTGGATTGGCTGGATTTGGTTCGTTTCTTAGAGATGAAAAATTGTCACAAATCAAATTTAAATTTGATTTTTGGTTCTATTTCTTTTTACTGATTATCATTTTCTCTGGTTCATTTTCGCCATATCTCTTTGATCATTACAGTTATTACGTTCCCACGATTTCATATTTGAAGGAAGTTGGTTTCGTAAAAGGGATTTCGAACCTTGATCTTCTGCTTGGACAAACTTCGTTCTGGCATATTTATCAGTCAGGATTTTCTCATTTTCTGGATCCGTTTTTGAAGATTAATTGTTATTTATCAGTTCTGTTTCTGATTTATATTTATGAGCGGAAACAGTATTTTTTATTAATATTCCTACCTGTATTTTTAATTTTTGTTCAGCAGCCAAGTCCCGATTTACCAATTTTAATTATCACATTAATTATCATTAATGAATTGATTAACAGGCGAGATAGTCAAATTATTCTATGTTTATCACTGTTTGCATTTTGCATCAAACCTATTGTATTTTGGTTACCGCTTTTAATGATATTAAATAATTTTAATCAAAAGAATTTCAGTTTCAAATTTATAATTCCCATTTTCTTTTTTGGAATTTTAGTAATCATAAAAAATCTCTGGCTGTTTGGATTCCCAATTTTTCCAGTTTCTTTTATAGATTTCAATTTGCCTTGGAAACCGAGTGGGGAAATGCTGAATTATTCTTCTCAAATCGGTTTGATGAAGTCTTATGATATGAAATATTCTTATCAACAAGTTATTGGATTTGGTTTTTTTGATAAAATCTACCATTGGTTCACCATTGGTTATAAAACTATTTTAAATATTGGAGTCATTATTTCATTATTGATTATTTCATTTTATGCATTTAAGAAAAAGAACAAATTTTATTATATATTGTTATTTTTCTTAATATTAAAATCGATTTTAATATTTTCATTTTCAGCGCAATACAGGTTTTTTATTGATGTTTATTTGATTGCCATATTTTTATCGATCAGGAATTTTTCAGAACAGAAAGCAGTTTTTACAGCCGTTTTCATCTCCATTTTTATTGCAGTGGTTTTTACATTTCCAGTTTTTGTTCAACAGTTTAATTTGGGGGAACGAATGTCAGATTTCAGTTTTTCTCAATTTTATAAACCAGCCGGAATCAATTTAGTTAATGCCAATAAAACCTACAAAATCGGGAATTTCAACTTCAAAGTTTCTAAACAGCAAAGGGACAAAGTTCATTATCCGTCACTTAATTTTTACGATCTCAAGCTTTATGATTACTACGGCGTTTTCCCTCAATATTTTGGAAAAGATTTCAAAGACGGTATTTTTCAAAGGAAATTAAACGCTGAAGAGAAAATTCAATTGAAAAAAATCATTGCCGAAACCGAGAAACTCAAACCATAATTCCCTTAATTTTTCTTTATCTTTGACTACAAACTTTTAGTTTGCTTATTCCTCATTTTTAATTATTAATTAACAAAATGCCCGATTTTTTACATCCCGATAAAGAGAACTATTCCAATGACGATTTGATTCAGGAAGAAAAGATCCGTCCGCAGAGTTTCAATGATTTTGCAGGACAGAGAAAAACTTTGGATAATCTGGAAGTTTTTGTTGCAGCTGCCAAGAATCGTGGCGGCGCACTGGATCACGTTCTATTACACGGCCCTCCAGGTTTGGGCAAAACGACTTTGGCGAATATTATCGCTAATGAATTGGGCGTTGGTTGCAAAATAACCTCAGGTCCGGTTTTGGATAAACCCGGAAGTTTAGCGGGATTACTGACGAATCTTGAAGAAAATGATGTTCTATTCATTGATGAAATCCACAGACTTTCTCCCATTGTTGAAGAATATTTGTATTCCGCAATGGAAGATTACAAGATTGATATCATGCTGGAAAGCGGTCCAAATGCACGTTCTGTACAAATTAGTCTGAATCCTTTCACTTTGGTTGGCGCAACCACACGTTCCGGAATGTTGACAAAACCAATGCTCGCCAGATTTGGAATTCAGTCAAGATTAGAATATTATACGATAGAACTTCTTGGAATGATTATCGAGAGAAGTGCAAGAGTTTTGGGCGTGACGATCTACGAAGATGCGGCGCTTGAAATAGCCAGAAGAAGCCGTGGAACTCCAAGAATTGCTAATGCATTGTTGAGAAGAGTTCGTGATTTTGCAGAGATCAAAGGCAACGGCGAAATCGAAATTAATATCACAAAATTTGCTCTGAATTCTCTCAACGTAGATGAATTTGGTCTGGATGATATGGACAACAAAATTATGCGCGTGATGATTGAGAATTTCCGCGGAAAACCAGTAGGAATCTCAGCTTTGGCAACATCAATTGCTGAAAATCCGGAAACTTTGGAAGAAGTTTATGAACCATTTTTGATTCAGGAAGGTTTTATCATCAGAACGCCGCGAGGCCGTGAAGTCACCGACAAAGCATACAAACATTTGGGAATTGCGAGGCCTAAGAATCCTGGTGAATTGTTTTAAAAATTTACTCGGATTTAAAGTCAGAAATCAGCATGTTTATTCCAAAAATTTATAAAAGTGAAGATCATGAATTGATGAAGAAAATCATCAGTGAGAATGCATTTGCACTTTTAATTTCCGATAAAGAAAGATTGTCAGCAACACATTCTATGTTTTTGTTGAATGAAAATGATGGCAATTTTTACCTAGAAACGCATATTTCTAAAGCTAATTTTCAAGCCAAATTTTTGAAAGACGGCGATGAAGTTTTATGTGATTTTCTTGGCGCTCATTCTTATATTTCATCATCCTGGTACGAAAAAACTAATGTGTCAACCTGGAATTATAAAGCCGTTCAAATTCGTGGAAAAGTAAAATTGATGAATGATGAAGAGTTGTATGAACATTTGGAAAAGCTGACTTTCAAATATGAAAAAGTTCAGAAATGTCCAATGTTTGTGGAAAATATGGGTGATGATCTGGTTAGAAAAGAAATGAAAGGTGCTTTTGGGATTAATATCATTCCTACAGAAATCCATATCGCAAATAAGCTAAGTCAAAACAGAAATGACGAGGATTTTGAAAATATTATTCTTAATTTAGAGCAATCAGATTTTGATAACAGTAAAAAAATTGCAGAGCTGATGAAGGAAAACCGAAGTTTGACTTAACAGTTCTCTCAAAATAACAATATTTATGAAACTATATCCAATCCAGTGCGGGAAATTTAAATTAGACGGTGGCGCAATGTTTGGCGTTGTTCCGAAAACGCTTTGGGAAAAAGCAAATCCAGCTGACGAAAAAAACCTTATCGAATTGGGAACGCGTTCTCTCCTTGTAGAAGATGGCAAAAAGTTAATCCTTATTGATTGCGGACTTGGAAACAAACAAGACGAGAAGTTCTTCGGACATTATTCGCTTTGGGGAGACGATTCTATGGATAAGAATTTGAAAAAATTCGGTTTTGTAAGAGATGATATTACGGATGTTTTTTTGACGCATCTTCACTTTGATCATTGTGGTGGTGCAATAGAATGGAATGATGATAAATCTGGTTACAGGCCAGCGTTCAAAAATGCAAATTTCTGGACGAATGAAAATCATTGGAAATGGGCAACAGAACCAAACCCGAGAGAGAAAGCAAGTTTTTTGAAAGAAAACATTTTGCCAATGCAGGAAAGCGGACAACTTAACTTTTTACCCTTGCCAACAACCGGGAATTATGGATTTGCGCCAGACTTAAAAATGGATGTCATTTTTGTAGATGGCCATACGGAAAAGCAGATGCTGCCAGTTCTGCAATATCAGGAAAAGACTATTGTTTTCGCAGCAGATCTCATCCCTACTGCTGGTCATATTCCGCAGGTTTATGTAATGGGTTATGACACGAGGCCGATGCTGACAATGGAAGAAAAAGGGAAATTCTTGAAACAATGTGTAGATAATGACTACCTTTTGTTTTTTGAACACGATGCACACAACGAACTGGCAAGTCTAAAGATGACAGAAAGAGGCGTGAAGCTGGATCAGACCTTTAGTTTTAATGAAATTTTTGGATATTAAATTATGGAAATACAAGATATAAATCAAAATCAGGAAGATATTCCTCCTCCCAGGATCATTGGGTTGACAGGCGGAATTGGATCGGGAAAAACTTCCGTTGCTAAGTTATTGGAGCAAAAAGGTTTTCCTGTTTACTATTCGGATGATCAGGCAAAAAACATTGTCAATATTGATTCTGAATTAAAAAGCGCAATCATTTCTCTTCTGGGCGAAGAAGCTTACGTAGAAGGGAAGTATAATAGAAAGTTTGTTGCGGAAAAGGTTTTTAATGATTCCGAACTCTTGGACAAACTGAATCATCTAATCCACCCGGCTGTAAAACTCGATTTTGAAAAATGGGTTGCTGCTCAAACATCAGAATTTATCTTCAAAGAAACAGCATTACTGTTCGAATTGAAGTTAAATGAACAATGTTACAAATCTCTCCTGGTGACTGCCGATGACAATCTGAGGATCAAAAGAACGATGGACCGGGACAACAAAACATACAGAGAAATTGAAACAATAATGCAGAATCAAATGCCGGAAAAAGATAAAATTAAACTGGCAGATTTTGTGATTTATAATAATTCTGACAGAGAAAATCTGGAAACTGAAACTGATATTTTTATCACAGAACTTAGTTAATCTCACACTTATATTAAAAAAATCCCCGAAATTAACTTTCGGGGATTTTTTATTTAATTAAAATCTTAATCTTAATCTTAATTCTTGATGAATTTAGTTTGAGATTTTTCTCCGTTAGATTCTACTGTCAAGATGTAAACACCTTTTGTCAGTTTAGAAACATTTACTTTTCCGTCAGTTGTTCCTTGGTTTACCAATTGACCGCCAACGTTGAATATTTCGAATTTGGTTTTAGAAGAAACATTAGAGATATTAATCACATCAACTGCTGGGTTTGGATAAACACTAATGTTGTTTTTCTTAACATCTGTCACAGCAAGCGTTTCAGAAATCTTCACTGCGTAATCTTCTACTTCTCCGTAAGTGAAACCTGCACAAGGTCCTGTAGGAGCAGAAGAGAATCTCATAATAACTCTCATTCCAACCGTTTTGTCACCTGCATAAGCCGTAGCTGGTACTGCAAAAGTAGCTGTAACGGTAGGTGTAGTACTAGCTGCGCTTGTCATCACTTTTTCAGAATCTTCATAAGTTCCGTTTCTGTTGAAATCAATCCATACTGCAACTGCTTCGCTGTAAGTAGATCCTGTCCAGGCTTTTGTAATAGCTACTGTATTTCCAGTAGAATTTTTAACCAGTTGAACCAATCTTGTATTGTCTGCTGCGTAATTAGTATAATTACTAGCTCCTGAAGTACTTGTCATTACTGTTCCGTTGTTAGCTGGTGTTACTACTACTTTTGAGATGTATTCGTCTGTAGAGTCAGTAGAAGTTACCGGACAATAAACAAGTCCTAAAGTTTTGAAGTTTTGACTAGCATATGATCCTGTAGTTCCACTACAAACAGCAGCTACTTCTACATTGTAGTCTGTATCTTCTTCTAGTTGAGTAATAGTGTAAGTGTTTGCTGTCAGATTATTCACAACAGTCCAGTTGGTCTCAGTTACTTTTTTATATCTTACAGTATAAGTTGCATTTGCAATAGCATCCCAGTCAACTTTTGCTCCTGTTTGTGTAATTGCAGAAGTTGCTAAACCTGCCGGAGCAGTTCCGTCACAACTTACCATTGCAGAAACTGTTACTTTGCCAACAGCGTAGAAAATATTATCAATTGCTGATACTCTTATTGTAACAACAGTATTTGTAGGAATGCTGGAGAAACTTAAGTTCTCAGTCCCATCATTTGCTGTAGATGCTGCCAAAACAGTCCAGGTTGTCCCGTTGTCTGTCGTGTAATCTATTTTTACATTGGCAACACTGTAAGGAGCTGCTGCAGTATTTGCAACATCCCAAGTGAATGCACCTGGAGCATTATTATAAACTTTTGTAGAAGTCACTTTGAAAGGACCATCAGTTCCGACTGTAATTAATTGAGAACCAATCTGAGTCTGCTGTTTTGTAACATCAGCATTGTTATCTCTCACTGTTACGCGGAAATTCATTGCTCTGGCAACGTTCGATACAGCTTCCCAATCTGTAGCACTGGATAAAGTTCCGTTTAGAACATTGCTCAATTTTGGAAAATATCTGTAAGGTACAGTTGAACTTGTAAGTGATCTGAATTTAGGACCAGCTGTATTATTTCCTGTAACGGTAGTTATAGCAGAAGTAGATCTGTCATATTCTTCCCAGTTATAAGTTAATGCATCATTTTCTGCATCTGTTGCAGAAGCTGTCAAAACAAAAGCAGTTCCTTTAGGAATAGTTCTGTTAGGCAAAGTTGCAATTACAGGCGGATTGTTTGCTATAGTTGTACTAACGTCGCAGCTTTGTGTATTCACATAAGTCTGAACTTGCTCAATACTTCTTACGTGGAAATAAGCATCGGAATGTGGCTGAACATCTGCACTTGTAATTCCGGCATATCCCATAATTGTAGATCCGGAACCTGGTTCCATGTGAGCCGTATTGTATGGAGCAGTTTGAATTCCGTGAGAAAAGGTATGATCTGCACCAAACTGGTGACCCATTTCGTGCGCTACATAATCAATGTCAAAATTATCGCCTTCTGGCCCTCCTGTTCCTGGAGAGGTAAATCCAGATCCTTTAGATTCGTTATCGGAGTTGCTGCTAGGATTTCTACATACGTTACCGATATCACCGGCGCTACCACCACCACCTGATCTTCCAAACAAATGGCCAATGTCATAAGCTGCATTTCCAATTACAGAAGTAAGTGTTTGCTGAACTTCAAGATTCCAAGCACCGCCTGCACCCGTTGACGCAGGAGAATAAGGATCTGTAGAAGCATTTGTATAGATCAATTGTGGGAAATCCTGAACATTCATGTGAATGGCGAAGTCTTTCTCAAACACACCATTTACTCTTGTCATTGTTGCATTGATTGCAGCAACAGCCTGTGGCACACCTCCAAAGTAAGTAGTGTATTCTCCAGTTACAGAGATTGCCAACCTGTAAGTTCTGTATTTTTTATCACTAGCCTTACTGAAGTCCGTAACGCTATGGCTAAAGTCTGTTGAGTTGGATAAAGCTTCCATCTGCTTCTTGCTCAGCAAACTTTCGGAAGTATTACATTCGAAGGCTTTACCGGAAGTTGGCTTATTAGTTTTAGGGAAAACGCCATAAACTGTTTTCTCTTTGTTTTGAGGTTCAATAAATTCATATTGTCCATCTCTGAACATCATCGCCTGCAAATCATAAGGCGAAACACTGAATCTTACGTAAACAGTCGGGTCATCTACTTTCACTCCGGTGTATGATCCCAATTGATATCTGTCTGCCATTTCTTTTGCTACAACTGGTAAGCTGTAGACTGCAAACTTTTCAATTTTACCATTCAAAGTTGGAAGATTTACGATAACAGCTTTGCTGTTCTTTCCAGTTGGCTGAGCCTGAGAAAGTTGAGATCTAATTGCGTTTAGATCTAATGAATAATAATTCGTGACTTTGCTGTCACGTAATTTCTCCCCTTTCATAGAAGTAGGATTCCACTGTGCAAACGACACAGTTGCTATTCCGAAAGAAAGTAGAGTAGTAAAGATTTTCTTCATACCTTTAATTTAATTTTAAATCAAATATAGAAGTTTTTTGTCAGAATAAAGCAAAAAAGCGCCAGAAAAACTGACGCTTTTTTAATGATATAGGTTATTACGGTAATTTGCTATAATAATCCTTATTTATTTGTGACCATCCTGTACAAGAATAGAAGTAGGACAGAACCTCCAATAGCAACTAAAAAGCTGGAGAAGTTGAACCCACTTACATCTACGCCTAATAGCATAGACCCAAGCCAGCCTCCAAGCATAGCTCCCAAAATTCCGATAATAATTGTTACTACCCAACCTCCAGGATCATTTCCTGGGTGGATTGCTTTTGCGATGGCTCCGGCAATAAGACCGAAAATAATCCAAGTTAAAATACCCATAGTTTAAATTTTTTAATGTTAATATGTAATTTGATGCTATCTTTTTCTGAAGAAAGAGTTTACAAATTCCATGCCATTAAAAATTTGAAGGTCTTGCATTTTTTCGCCAACGCCAATATATTTTACAGGAATTTGGAATTGGTCAGATATGCCAATTACAACACCTCCTTTTGCTGTTCCGTCTAACTTTGTCACGGCCAGCGCAGTAACTTCTGTTGCTGCAGTAAATTGTTTTGCCTGTTCAAAAGCATTTTGACCAGTCGAACCATCTAGTACCAATAAAACTTCATGAGGTGCATCCGGTAAAACTTTTTGCATCACACGTTTTATTTTGGAAAGTTCATTCATCAAATTCACTTTGTTGTGAAGTCTTCCTGCGGTGTCAATGATCACAACATCGGCATCCTGAGCAACCGCAGATTGAACGGTATCAAATGCGACAGAAGCAGGATCAGATCCCATTTCCTGTTTTACAATTGGAACTCCAACGCGCTCACTCCAAATCACCAATTGATCAACAGCTGCCGCGCGGAAAGTATCGGCTGCACCAAGAACCACTTTTAAACCCTGTGATTTGAATTGATGAGCCAGTTTCCCAATCGTCGTTGTTTTGCCGACACCGTTTACGCCGACAACCATTATCACATAAGGTTTTTTGCTGGTATCGATGTTGTCTGTATCAAGATGTGGATTTTCTAAGAGTAGTCCGGAGATTTCTTCTTTAAGGATGTCGTCCAGTTCGCTTACATTCACGTATTTGTCTCTTGCAACGCGCTCTTCGATTCTTTTGATGATTTTGATGGTGGTTTCTGCGCCAACGTCGGAAGCGATGAGAACTTCCTCCAGATTGTCAAGGACTTCGTCATCGACTGTGTTTTTGCCAACAACAGCTCTGGATATTTTATCAAAGAAACCTTGGCTAGATTTTTCCAATCCCTTGTCAAGTGTTTCTTTATCTTCTTTTTTGAATATTTTTTTAAACCAACTCATTTGATATATAAATGATTAATGATAATCGATAAATGATTTTACCGCAAACAAATATAACAAAAAAACTACCCTTAAAAAGAGTAGTTTTCTATATTGTATCCGGTTGACAGATTATTTTTTAAGATAAGCTTCAACTTCGTCTGCGTTCATTACTTTTTCTTCAAAAACGTAAGCTTCAGATTTAGAAGACTTCACCATTTTGATAACTTTGGTCATTTTTTTTGATCCAGCACCACCTTGAAGCGTTGCTACTACTTTTTTTGCCATTGTAAAATATTTTTATAGATTACTTAATCTCTTTGTGAACAGTATATTTCTTAAGAACCGGATTGAATTTTTTAAGCTCCAATCTTTCTGTAGTGTTCTTTTTATTTTTTGTAGTAATGTATCTTGACATTCCTGCTACGCCGCTTTCTCTGTGCTCAGTACATTCTAGAATTACCTGAACTCTGTTACCTTTTTTAGCCATTACTTAGTAGTGTTTTTAATAAATCCGTTTCTAGTAGCTCTTTCAAGCGCTTCCTCTATACCAATCTTGTTGATAATTCTCAATCCGTGAGCAGTTACCTTTAGAGTAACGTGTTTATCTTGCTCAGGAAGAAAAAATTTCTTCTCTAGTAAATTAATTTCAAAACGTCTTTTCGTTTTGTTATTAGCGTGGGAAACGTTGTTTCCTACCATTGCACGCTTACCTGTTATTTGGCAAATTCTTGACATATCTCGATGTTCTTTTGACTAATGAATATTTGAGAGTGCAAAATAAAGGAATATTTTCCGGATAGGCAAATTATTTTAAAAATAATTCATAAAAAAACAGACGTGGAATATTTGATAATTCATATTTCACGTCTGTCTCTATATTTCTTTGATCTGTCTTAATTCTCGATGAAGAATTTTACATTTTCCAATGGGTTTCCCGGCATCGCTATCTTTCCTTTGATGAGGATAGGACATTGTATCAGTTCGGGATTTAAAGCTATGACTTGCAAAGCCTGATCATCATTTACGGTCTCTGTTTCTGAGAAATATTTTTTGTAAAGTTCTGTAGAGTGTCTCAGAATTCTGCTCGGATTTTTATTGAGTTTTTTGAATAAAGTTCTCAATTCAAATAAACTCAGAGGATCTTTTTTGATATCAATAATTTGAAATTTGATATCATTTTCATCCAAGTATTCCAAAATGGCTTTGGACTTCGGACAGCTGTTGTTATGAATTACTTTTATCATAATGATGCTTGTTATTAAAACTTTGGCGATTGTAATTTTTAAGATTTGCTAAACTATTTCGCCAAAAATAATTTAAAACAAACCGTTCAACTCTGCATCAATTCTTTCTAATATGTACCCGAAATCTTCTGGTCTTTCTACAAAATCAAGATTATCCACATCTATGATGAGAAGTTTTCCTTCTTTGTAGTTTTCTATCCAGCTTTTGTATTTGTTATTCAGTTTAGAAAGGTAATCTATACTGATTCCGGCTTCATATTCTCGTCCTCTTTTGGAGATTTGTCTTACCAAAGTAGGAACGTCTGCTCTTAGGTAGATTAGCAAATCCGGTGCCGAAACGAAGTCTTTCATCAGATTGAAAACTGATAAATAATTATTAAAATCACGCTCAGAAAGCAGATTCATTTCTGCCAGATTTTCAGCAAAAATGTGTGCATCTTCGTAGATGGTTCTGTCCTGGATGACGTTTTTTCCACTCTCGCGGATTTCCTTCACCTGTCGGAATCTGCTTCCCAGAAAGTAGATCTGAAGTGCAAAACTCCATTTGGACATATCGCCATAAAAATCGTCCAGATAAGGATTGTGATCCACGTCTTCAAACTGTGCTTCCCAATTGTAATGTTTTGATAACATAGTCGTTAGGGTTGTTTTTCCGGCTCCGATATTTCCTGTAACAGCGATGTGCATTTTTAATTATAATTGATAGGTGATAACTGATGAATGGTAATTTTGATAAAACGAAATTGCAAAATCAGTTATGACTTATCAATTATCATTTATTTGGTGTAAAGATAAAGTTTGTCTTTTATGAGAGCCAAAAATCCGGCGTTATTTTTATCCACAATTTTTGCGCTTTCATTTTGGAAGAGTTGAGATAGATCTTTGCCATCAAATTTGTGTACGCTCTGGCTTCCGAAAATAAGAATATCATTATTGACCCTTCGGAGTTTTCTTGTGTTGGAAACAGGGGAGGAATAGAGTAGTGTGGCTTTTGTGCTGTAAACTTCAAAAGTGTTTTCCCGGAGAATGTATATTCTATTATTATACACCAGAAAATCTTTGAGAGATGTGAGATTAATATTAAAAGGAAAAGAAGTGATTGTGGAATTACTTCGGAAATTATACTGAATTAGCGTTTTATTGCTCTCATCTATCATCCACGCAAACTGGAGATCCTCAGCGTAAACTGCTTTGATAAAACCGAAATTCAAACCCAGATTAATCTTTTGAATTTCATTCAGATTTTGATCTACGAATTTGATTTCCTGAGCGTTTTCGGAAAACATGACAATGTTGAGCGGATTATTCACACTCTGTATTTTATAAGGAAAAGTCAGCATCAGTTTCCCAAGTTGTATTCCTAAAGAATCATATTTTGTAAAACTGAGATCTTTATTTTTATATAAATAAATACTGCCATAGTCGTCCCCAAAAAGTTCCTGAACATCTTTTGTCTGCAAAGAATCCAAACCAATTCTTTTCTGTGAAAAAAAGATTGTCGAACTTAATATTAATATGAGTGATAATATCTTCAATAAGGATATATTTCCGGAATGAGTTGTGAACGTATTATCTTTTTCCGCCATTCAGAGTGATGATGATATCTTTTGTGATGGCTTTGTTCTGGTTGTATTTTGCGTCACAAATCGATGTTGTCAGGTTATAAGTTCCTTTGTCAACCAGGATATAATTTTGCCCATTGGAAGGAACTGTAAGGTTGTAGAATTTTTTACCACTTATTTTAACTACCAGTACACAACTCGACTTATTCACGATTTGGACGATAGCTTCTTTTTTATTAGGATCATTACTGAAAAGACTTGTCAATACGGCTGCGGTATTTTTTGCTTGTTCAGAAGGTTGTCCTTTTGCCGCAACTGTTCCTACTTTGGAAGTTTTCTCAATTTTATTTTCCGTCATTTGCGTAATAGCAGGTTTTGCAGCAGAAGACGATGCCATGTATGAAAGTGATGGTAATCTTTTTTGTAATTCCGGTACTGCAGGATGTTTGGGATTGTCTCGGATGAATTTTTCTACCACAGCTCTGTCTTTGGTCTTTTTAGCTTCAAAAACACTAACTTGGGAAAAAGTAAAAATGGATACGACAAAAAACGAAAGTAAAAATATCTTCTTCATTATTATATAAGATCTGTATGATTGAAACGTAAAAATAAATTAAATCTTGTGAATTAATTATAATTTTATGATAAATAAATAAGACGTTTGATCTTTTAACTTCTAAAATAGAGTCACTATGCTATTTTATTTAAGAATTTTATGTGTATTATCTTTTGTCAAAAATCACTATATTTGCACGCTGAAAAACGTGAAAGCGTAAAATCAAGAATAAATTAAATAAAAATAATTTCATTATGTATACACCAGTAGCTGCAGATGTAGCAAAACTAAGAAACACCACAGGTGCAGGAATGATGGATTGCAAGAAAGCTCTTACAGAAGCTGAAGGAGATTTCGAAAAAGCAATCGACATCCTTAGAAAAAAAGGTCAAAAAGTTGCTGCAAACAGAGCAGACAGAGATTCTTCTGAAGGTGCAGTTATCGCAAGAGTAAATCAGGACAACACATTAGGAGCTATTATCTCTCTTAACTGTGAGACTGACTTTGTTGCTAAGAATGATGCTTTCGTAGAATTGGCTTACGAATTGGCTGAGCAAGCAGTTGCATATTCCAATAAAGAAGAGTTTTTGGCATCTGACTTCCACGGACAATCTGTTGCAGATAAATTAATCGAGCAGACTGGTATCATCGGAGAGAAAATCGAAATCGGTGCTTTTGAAAGTATTCAGGGAGCATTCCTAGGCGCTTACATCCACGCTGGAAACAAAATTGCTGCAATCACTTCACTTTCTGCAAAAGTAGACGGTGCAGAAGAAGCTGCAAAATCTGTTTCTATGCAAGTAGCTGCGATGAACCCGATTGCTCTTGACGAAACTCAGGTTTCTCAGGACACTATCGACAAAGAATTGGAAATCGAAAGAGAATTGTTGACAAAAGAAGGGAAACCTGCAAACATCATCGATAATATCTTGAAAGGTAAAATGCAGAGATTCTACAAAGACAATACTTTGGTACACCAGTCCTTCATCAAGGATGCCGGCATAAGTGTAGCTGACTATGTGAAGTCTGTAAACGGAGATCTTAAAGTGACGGGATTCGTAAGGGTTGCTTTAGCTTAATCAAGATTTTTATAAAATAAAGTTAAATCCTGCTGTATTTATATAGCAGGATTTTTTGTTATCATATTTAGAAGTAAATTTGCAGTCCATATTATGTTAAATGAGATTTCTTAAACTTTACCAATTTCTGCTTTGTTTTTTTAGTTTAATTTTTATTAATTATGCTAAGGCTCAATTTATCACGGTAGATAAGAGCTTATCTGCACAAGATTTGGTGAATAAATTTGTAGGTTCGCAGAATTCCAGTTGTATTTCCGCAGACAATGTGACTGTTTCTGGACAAAGTTTTGGAAATACAGATCTAAGCTATGGCTATTTCTATAAAAATGGCAGCACTTTTAATTTTGATGAAGGAATAATTCTTTCGACAGGTAAAGTGTCATTAGCTCCTGGACCTAATGATAATTTGCAGAGCGAGTTTTACAGCGGTTGGGATGGTGATATAGATTTGGCAGAAATGCTTATTACAGCTGGGCTGAATACAAATAATGTAAGGAATGCTACTTATCTGGAGTTTGATTTTATATCCAATCAGAGCGATGTGATCAGTTTTGATTATATGTTTTTATCAGAGGAGTATAGAAGTACTAATTGTTACTTTTCGGATGTGTTTGCATTTCTAATAAAAAAAGCAGATAATTCGGAATATTATAAAAATATCGCCCTAGTTCCCGGGACTAATATTCCTGTAAGTTCTACAACAATAAGTGGTGCTGATTGCGAGAATCAAGATGGGCACAAAGAATATTTTGGAAACTTCAACCCACAGTTCAGTGGTTCTACTTCACCTACAAATTTTAATGGACAAACGAAGGTTCTTAAAGCAATAGCAAATGTTGAAAAAGGTGTTAAATACCATATAAAACTTGTAATTGCAGATCACGGCGATAAAGATGGACTTTATGATTCTGCAGTTTTCCTAAAAGCGGGGAGTTTCACAGGAAATATTGATATTGGAAATGATCTTACGCTTGCAAATGCAGATCCACTTTGCAAAAATGTAAAATATCCAATTACGCCCGATCCGCCAATTGGTGACCCTGCGGCGCAATATTTTTGGTTCAAGGATGGATTACCTATTGCGGGAATTCCTACAAATCAAAATACTTATGATGTGGAAAATGAAGAAGGTAATTTTGGTCTGCGCGTGGTTTTAGGAAGTGGCTGTACATTAGAAGGTAACGTTCTTATAGAAAAGGCACCGGAAGCTCAGGTTTCTACTTCGCCAATTGTGGTCTGCGATGATGACTTCAACGGTAGTTTTGCCGCCAGACTTTCCGAGTTTGACAGCCAGATTATCCGGGATTATGACAATACAGTGTTTGATCGTTTTTATTCATTAACACCTGGTGGAATAGCAATTAATCCGGATACAGAATTTGCATTTACCAGCAATCCGCAAACTTTATATTTATCTGTTGGATCCAAAACCTGTACGCCTGACACTTATCCTATTCAATTTATTTTTGGAACAAAATTGAGTTTTAATACAGTTCAAGAAGAAAATATTTGTGATAGTGATATAAGTGGAAGTGAAGCATTTAATTTATCAAGTTATATTCAATCATTTACAACTGAAACTGGTGTTACGGCAACTTATTATGATACAGAATCTAAGGCAAAAGCTGGCGACACTTCTCAGGCAGTACCAGATTCGCAAACCATCAGCGCAGATACAAAATTTTTCATCAGAATAGAAAAAGCACGATCTTGCCCTAATTACAAAGAGATTACATTCAAATTTAAGCAACCTAAAGAATCTTTGATGCTTAAAAATATACCAAAAGCAATCTGTAAAGGGGCAACTATAGATTTGGATGCAGGAACAGGATTTGAATATTATCAATGGAGTAATGGCTTGCAGGGGCAGTTTGCTAATGAAATCAATGATGTTCCACCTGGCGATTATTGGGTGATATTGAGATTCAATGGTTGTGATTATCAGCAGTTTGTGACGATTTTGGAGGCTGCAGATCCGATAATAGATAATGTTTTGATAGAAGGAACAACTGTTACGGTTTTGGCTTCCGGCGGAAGTCAGCCTTATCAATATGCTTTGGATAATGGCACTTATCAATCATCCAATATTTTCACAAATGTGGATTTAGGCAGTCATACAGTTTCTGTAAAAGATACCTATGGATGTGCTGAAATTGCTAAAGATTTTGCATTAATCAATTCTCAAAATGTTATCACTCCGAATAATGATGGCGTGAATGATTTTATAGATTATTCTGATCTGATGACTAAGTCAGAACCCCGATTTGAAGTCTACGATAGAAACGGAATTTTAATTTTCAAAGGCGATACCAATAATCAGTTTATTTGGGACGGAACTTCCAACGGCAGATATTTGCCAACATCTTCATATTGGTATATTTTGGAATGGAATGAAGCGGGAAATACCAATCGGACACAACTATCTGGCTGGATTTTACTTAAAAACAGAAATTAAAAGTTTAAATATCAGGCAATAAAATCCTTTTTTCTACATTTGTAATAATATTGATTAGGCTATTACAATGAAGAAAATTTTACTATTACTCTTATTTCTTACTTTTTCCACAAAAATATTTGCACAACTTGACAGAGAGCATTGGTTTGCACCGATGATGGATGGAGCCAGTAATTTACTTTTTAATGAGAATGACGCGAATACAAATAAATATCAGTCTTTGTATCTGTCAACCAATGAAACTACACCTTTCAAAGTTGATATCTATAATAATAATGTAATTATTGGTTCTGTGACCATCAGCAAAAACAGTCCTGCAAAGTATAGTATTCCGTTTAGTCAAAGGGATAAAATAATAACCAGAGATCGGATGGATTTATTCAGACCTGTGACTTTGGGATTGTATTTAAAAGGCGAGAGACCTTTCTATGCGAGTTTACGTTTTGCGATTCTGAATCATGGCGAGATTTTAACATCCAAAGGTACCGCAGGAATTGGGACAGAGTTCCGGGCAGTGATGGCTCCTATAATATCAGATAATGGCATTCTCAACTTTATGACCAGCGTAATGGCAACGGAGGATAATACACAGGTTACGATTTCTGATTTCAGCCCTGGTGTAATTTTTTCTGATAATGTATCAAGAACCCAATTCACTTTTACGCTGCAAAAAGGACAGTCCTACATCATTGATGGAACAGGTGACTATCCTCAAAATCTTCACGGTGCTTTCATCGGTGCTAAAATAGTTTCCGATAAACCGATATCTGTAACGAATGGAAACTTCAACGGCCAATATGCTACTACTTCTAATATGAGTTCTGATATCCTGATGGATCAGGGTGTTCCAACAAATAAATTGGGGCAGGAATTTATTTTGATGAAGGGTAATGGGGATAGATTGAAAGGAATGGAGAGAGCCATCATTGTAGCCACAGAAGACAATACTCAGATTTATTTAAACGGTGCATCTATGCCTGCAACAACAATTAATGCGGGCAAATATTATCTTACAGATTACGCAACTGCAGCTAGCAATCCGTATATTCTGCAAGGTTCTGATCATTACAATATGCACATAAAGACCAATAAAAATGTATATGTTTATCAGCTTTTAGCCGGAGATCCTTTTGCTTCTGAACTTGCAACCGGAGGCTTTAATTATATCCCGCCATTGAGCTGCTACTTGCCTAAAAAAATTGATGAAATAGGATTAATACAGGAAAATTTTGTTAAAAGTAACGGTCATCCAAGTGGCCTTTTAGATATTCCAACAAAACTGAATATCATTACAGAAAAAGGAGCGACAGTAGAAATAAAAAGAAATGGCGTTACTCTACCATTGAGCTCTGCAAATGGTCCATTCAATGTCACAGGATCTAGCAATTGGGTTACCTATTCTTATCCTGGTATTACGGGAAATGTGGCTGTTTTCTCATCAAGCGCTGTAACGGCTGGGATTTCTGCAGGAGATGATGCAGTAGGTTACGGTGGTTATTTTGCAGGATTTTCTTTTATTCCCGCCATTGTAAAAACTGAAGGAGACTGTCTTCCTGGTGTGAAACTGGAGATCACAGAAGGTTTCAGTATGTATAAATGGGAAATTAAAAATAGTGCAGGAATATTTGTAGACGCACCACTTATTGCAGGAGTAAATCCGGTCACCGGATTGCCTTATAAAAATGATGAGTATCAATATCATCCACCACAAGCAGGGATTTATCGTGCAAGACTTAAGCAAGGCTCTTGTGCAGAGATTACAACACAGGAATTTAAGTTCTATAACTGTACCACCTACACTAATGTGGATTATGAAACCTGCTCTACTGTAGATGTTACTGCGGCATTTAGTTTGAGTACGCAAAATATTAATACGACAACTATAAAAATCGACACACCACCAACCAAGGGTACAGCTACTGTCGGGACAAATGGTGTTATAAAATATACGGCAAATCCCGGGGAATCAGGCGTTGATACTTTTAAGTTTACTTATTGCGGAACAGACGCGATTCCGGATTGCGAAACGGCACAGGCAACCATCCGTATCAATCAGATTGTTGGGAAAGATGCTGTCTTGAGAGAATGTACTACCAGTAATATAGCAACTTACGATCTTCGTGAAGCCGACGTAACCGCAGATACAGCAGTGTCCAAAGTTTTTTATAAATCTCTGCCAGGGGCTCAGAATCAGACTGTTTCTGATGTTATTAACAATTTTGATGCATTTCCATCTGCCGATACCTCGGTATATGTTAGAATGGTAAATGGTAAAACCTGTGTAGCAATCCAGAAAATTGAATTGAAATCAAAACCATATCCTGTAGTACAGGAAAACCTTTATACAAAGGTGCATTGCGATGAGGAAGATACAATTCTAGATGGTAATTACGTCTTAAATCCTAATGATATTACACCAAGTGTATTTGCAGGCGGACCAACTTTCACCGTGAAATATTATGATTCATTTGCGAAGGCAGATGCAGGAGGTGCAGATTTCGTTACAGGAAATTACGTGTTTACACCAACTACTGCAAAAATATGGATTCGTGTAGAGTCTGCGGATGCTTGTGCAACAGTAAAAGAAATTACCCTGAAAATCGGAAACAAAATTCCGTTACTCACAGATAATCTTAACGAAGATGTTTGTGACAAAAGTTTTGATGATACAGAAGTAGTAGATCTATCCAAATATCTTCCTAAACTTACCGCTCAAACCGGTCTTACTGTACTTTATTACGCAACAATGCCGGATGCACTTGGTGGACAAAATGCAATTTCGGCTTCACAAACAGTTAATAGAGGAACGATTGCAACGTTTTATTATGTCATCAAAAATGCAAACTTTTGCTCGGATGTAGCAACTGTTAATCTTACATTAATTGACGGCGGTTTTGCAAGTAGTACCATACTTCCAGCTGTTGCTATCTGCGAAGGTTCTACAATTCAGGTTGATGCAGGAACAGCTCACGTTGCTCCATATATATGGGTAGATGAAAGTGATCCTTCAAGGGTTATTCCGTCCACTCAGAAAGTAACGCTTGGTGTAGGGAAATACCACGTAATTCTGACTTCTGCCAATGGTTGCGAGTACAAACAGAATTTCGAAATCATCGGTTCGCCAAAAGCACAATTGGATGTTACAAAATTCAACGCTGTACTTTGCGATGATAATATGGATGGGAAAGTAGAGGTGAAATTCTCCACACAGGTAACACCTGCGATTCTCCTCAATCCGCATTCCGACTTAAAGGTAGAATATTACAATGGTGCTCAATTATTGGGGGATAATTTTTCTTATCAAACCAATACAAGAATTTCTGTAAAAGTTGTGTCAAAATATTGTACAGATGTGACAGGATTCATTGATTTCAAAATCGGAAATAAAATCACGCTCATCAATTCCATACAAGAGAAGGAAGAATGTGATGATGATCTGGATGGTAAATTCCTTGTTAAAAATCTGGATCAGTACAGATCGTTATTTACCAATGATGCCTCTGCTACAGTTAAGTTTTTTGTAAAAAAGACAGATGCACAAAATCCTAATGCAACAAATAATGTAAATGAAATAGATGTAAATGGACAACAGCTTTTGCATGTTCGCGTTTCGAATAGTACAGATTGTCCGGTCTTGGCAGAATTGACCATCAAAATAAAAGTTCCTGTACAATCTGACAACTTGAAAGATAAAACCATCTGTCCGGATGAGGTGACCGATCTGAATGCTGAAGCTGGTCCAGGCGTTACTTACGAATGGTACAAAGAAGGAGAACCTGCAAAAATAGGTACAGGTAATTATATTTCCGGACTGCCGGTTGGGAAATATTATGTCATTCTTACCGCTCCAAATGCATGTCCTTACAGACAAAATGTGGAGATAAAAGCAGCAGAATTGCCGATTATAGATGGTATAGAAATAACAGGAAGTACAGTGAAGATCATTGCGAAAAACGGAGTGCAGCCTTACAGATATGCTATTGATGGAGGTAATTATCAGAACTCTGATACATTTACCAATGTTTCCCCTGGATTGCATAAAGCTTATGTGATCTCTGCAGATAATTGTGATCCTGTAGAAAAAGAGTTTTCTGTAATAGAAATTTACAATCTCCTTACACCTAATGGCGACGGCGTGAACGATGTTTTGGACATGTCTCTCCTGAAGCATAAAGTGAATGTCAAATTCCAGGTGATGGACAGAGACGGTAGAAAACTTTTTGATGGAGATAACAAAAATAATTACATCTGGAACGGTATGCAGAACGGAAAAGTATTGCCGACTTCTACCTATTGGTACATTATGCAGTGGCAGGATTTCGAAAATTCGCCGCTGGTAAAATACACCGGTTGGATCTTACTGAAAAACAGAAACTCTGACTAAAAATAGATTAACAATTATTTTCTAAAAAAGATTTTAATTCTAATTACTTAACAGAAAGCCGATAAAGTTTAATAAAATTTTAACCTTATCGGCTTCTTTTTTGTAATGATTCTCCTTATAATTCTATCTAAATTTGCCGGATTATTATGAAGAAGATATTTACCATTTTTTTATTGCTTTGTTTAGCCTCTGTTTATGGACAGGATTTTGAAGGGGAAATCTTTATTAGAGATAAATCCAGTCTTTATCTTAATCAGGTTTATGTGACCAATCTCAATGCGCACAAAAGTGTAATGGCAAACTACAATGGCGAATTTAAAATAGCAGTAAAAGAAGGCGATGTCCTAAGATTCACATCTATTGCGACAGAAAGGAAAGACGTAGAAGTCACAAGCCAGATGCTTGGAATGAGAAAGAATTTCATCGAGTTGCAGATTGCCTATTATGAGATTCAGGAAGTTATATTAAGTTCTTTCAAACCAACAGGTAATCTTCGTCGAGATGTCGCAATGCTGAAAGGTTCAGAAAAAGCCTTTGAACTGAGAAAAATGATCGGCCTTCCGGAACCGAAAGGTGATGGTAATTCTCCGGAGATTCCCATTTTGGGATTCAATCAAGGTCTTAGTTTTAGCATAGATAGTATTTTCGATTTGATTTCCGGCGAGAAAAAGAAGAAGGAACGCTATTATCAATATGAAAGAATGAGCAGGAATATCAAAAATCTTCAGGATTATTTCGGAGACGAATATTTTATAAGAATGAAGATTCCGAAAGAATTGATTCCAAATTTCCTTCAGTTTATCTACAGTTCTGATAATATTACGGAGTATCTAGAGAACAATAATTACGAAGCTGCAAAAACATATATCGAAAAGTATCTTCCGATTTATCTTCGAAGATTACAGAATTCCCACCTGATGCAGGCTACTTCAGAAATTTCAAAATAATATTAACTAGTTATCAAATTTTAAACAATAAGCAAATATTATAAACAATTTGAAATAAATTGTTTAAATTTGTTATGTTTTTAAGACTAAAAACAACCTTAAAAAATGGGCAAAAACAAAGCTGCAAGATTCAGAGAGAATATCATACTTCCAAATGTCATCCAGCCAACACGCGATCAGGCGATAAATAATTTTGAACACAAAGGAAAATGGCAGGAATTTTTTGGAAATGATAATCCCATCGTTCTGGAACTTGGCTGCGGAAAAGGTGAGTATTCAGTAGGATTGGCGAAGGCTTTTCCAGAGAAAAATTTTATAGGAGTTGATATCAAAGGTGCAAGATTTTGGTTCGGAGCAAAAGAAGCAGTTGAACATAACTTGAAAAATGTAGCTTTTCTCAGAACTCAGATAGAATTGATTGATAATCTCTTTGCAGAAAATGAAGTTTCTGAGATCTGGATCACATTCCCGGATCCTCAGATCAAGTACAGAAGAACAAAACACAGGCTCACAAACCCTGAGTTTCTGGCAAAATACAGACGTATCCTGAAAAAGGATGGAATCATCCATTTGAAAACCGATTCCGAATACCTTCACGGATATACTTTGGGGCTTTTGCAAGGTTTGGGTCACGAGATCCTGACTGCGCACCACGACATTTACGGAGCTGCGGAATATCAGCCCGACACGCCATTACTGAAAGATATTAGAACGTACTATGAGGAATTGTTCTCTTCCAAAGGAAAGACAATCACTTATATTAAATTCAAATTGAAAAATGAATAAAATATTTTTACCCCTTATCGGCATTTGTTTAATGAGCTGTTCAGCCAGCAAATCTGTTTCTCCATTGGTTGTGACAAACAATTCAGTGGCAAAAATAGAAATAGATAGTAATCTGGAAGTGGAGCCTGTCAAAGTGAGATTGAAAATTCATGATAAGGCAGTAGCATTACTAAATCAATTATTCAATAGCGATAAGGCGAATAAAAATATGGTATTAATTATCAACAATGAGTCAGATTGCGATTTTACAATGAATATAGTCGGAGAGAAATCCTATTCGTTACCAGTAGCTGCTAAGAAAACAGAAAGTGTCGTCGTAGAACGAGGCGAATATATAATGCGGTCAGAGGTTTGTAAAAGTTCATATTTAGCGAAAAAAACGCTCTCGGAAAATACACAAGTAAGTATAAAGTATTCCGTTGTAAAAGTTCCTGCAGAGGAAAAATTAGCAACCAATCAATAAAATAAAAACGAGCTCCAGAAATGAAGCTCGTTTTTTTTGTCTTTAAAGTTTTCGAAACTATTTTACAGAGAGTTCATAGATTCTGCTCCAGTTTTTCCCAGTTATCAGAATATTCTCTCCTTTGAAAGCAATTCCATTGAGGACATCATCATCTCCTGCAGTGTTTTGCTTGGCAATATTTGTAAGATCAAGAATTCCCGTAACTTCGCCATTGGCAGGATTTATTTTCAAAATGATTGGTTTTTGCCAAACATTAGCGTAGATGGATCCGTTGTGGTACTCTAATTCATTTATTTTGTCATAGCCTTCTGTATCACTTGCCACAGCAATAGTTCTTAGGATTTGCGAAGGATTTTCTGGATTTAGGAAATAAATGTTTTTAGTTCCATCAGACACAATCAGGTTTTTGCCATCATTTGTCATTCCCCAGCCTTCGGCAATTTCATTTGGATATTTAAATTCTTTCTCAAGTTTCATACTGGAATCATAAATAAATCCAACTTTTGACTGATAAGTTAACTGATATATTTTGTTTGCTAAAAGTGTAATTCCTTCTGAAAAAATAGTATCTTTTTGTGCAACTTCCTGGATTGGCTTTGTTGTACCTAAAGTATATTTCATCAGTTTTGATTTTCCTTTCAAACCAATGCTTTCGTAGACTGTATTATCGTGAAGTTCAAAACCTTCAGTGAAATTGTCCGCACTATGCGGATATTGATTTACAACTTCGTGTGACAATGCAACAGTTTTCGCTTTTGCAAAAACATTAATAGTTGCGTCCTGCTGCAAAACTTCGCCGCTTTTGGTTTTGATATTGAAAGTCACATCATTTTCTCCTAAAGTGAAAAATTTTGGATCAATGGTCAAATTACTGCTTTCTTTGTCACCATAGCTGATTGTGATGGCCTCTGAGTAATCCAAAACATCCTGCGGAATTTGAAGTTTATCACCAAAATGATAGCCTTTGCTTTGTTGGCTGATATTATAATCATTCAAAGAATTAAGGATATCCTTATCATTGGTACAACTTGCCAAAAACAAAAGTGCAAAAGCAGATGCTAAAAAAATCTTTTTCATTAGAAAATATTATGCGCCGGATCTTCCCGGATTTGATTAAAAATAATTTTTTACGTTTCAATTGACTTTAATAATTCTTTCAAATTCAAAACTCTCCAATAGTAAATTCATCGAAACTTCGCCAAAAATACAAAATATGCAAACTAACAGGTCATAAATTTTTCTAAATTAAACATAAAAATGTAGTTTTGTAGATATTATGATTACGATAATTGCCGCTATAGGAAAAAATAATGCCCTGGGGAAAGACAATCAATTGCTTTGGCGTCTCCCGAAAGATCTGAAACATTTCAAATCGCTTACAGAGAATCATCCCGTGGTTATGGGAAGAAAAACCTACGAAAGTATTGGTAAGCCATTGCCAAACAGGACGAATATCGTTGTAAGCAGAAAAGAAAATTGGTTCCAGGAAGATATCCTGATTGTGTCCAAACTGAAAGAAGCCATCAAGTTCGCTAAAAAAATAGATGAAGACGTTTTTATCATTGGCGGCGGCGAGATCTATACACAAACAATCGAGTTGGCAGACAGATTAGAAATCACACTTGTGGAAGAAGATTTTGATGCAGACACTTTTTTCCCTAAAATAGATCTGAAAATCTGGCAAAAAACAAACGAAGAGTTCCACGGAAAAGACGAAAAGAACGATCATGATTTCTATTTCCAAACTTACGAGAGAATCGTCAAAGACTAAACGTACACTGAATCTTTTACCTTGATTCTTGTATCTTAAATTATGGATTACCCAAGCAAAGTTTTATCGAAAGCTGTAGAAGAAATATCTGGTTTGCCCGGCATCGGAAAAAAATCGGCACTTCGATTGGCGTTACATCTACTTCGGCAGCCAACCTCGCAAGGGATTTCTTTGGGAACCTCTATCCAGAATCTGGTGACGGAAATCAAATACTGTAAAGAATGTCATAATTTTTCCGATTCAGAAATTTGTGATATTTGCAATGATCATAAGCGGAATGATGAACTGCTTTGTGTTGTAGAAGATGTAAGAGATGTAATGGCAATAGAGAATACGGGAAAGTTTAAAGGAAAATATTTGGTGCTGGGCGGTAAAATTTCGCCAATGGAAGGCATTGGTCCCAGCCAGTTAAGAATAGGAAGTATTGAAAAAAAACTTATGTCTAACACAATAAAAGAGTTGATTTTTGCGTTAAGTGCAACTATGGAAGGTGACACAACAGCCTATTATATTTACAAAAAATTCAAAAGCCAGCAAGTGAAGTTTTCAAGTATTGCAAGGGGAATTGCTGTAGGTGATGAGCTGGAATATGCAGATGAAATCTCTTTGGGAAGGTCTATAACAAACAGAACTGCTTATAACGAAGCCGAATAATGAAAGTAAGTGTCATAATTGTTCATTATCAAGTAAAGGATCTGTTGAAAAACTGTATTCTTTCTATCCAGAAGTATTTTCAAGGGATTGATTATGAAATTATTGTAGTAGATAATAATTCCCCCGATTCCGAATGGAAAAACCTTACTAATAAATTTCCTGATGTTAATTTCATAGCCTTAGAGAAAAATTTTGGTTTTTCAAAAGCTAATAATATTGGCGTACAAGCTGCAAAAGGGGAGTACGTTTATATCCTGAATCCTGACACAGAAATCGAAGGCAACTACTTCCAGGAAATCCTGGATTTTGCAGATCATCAGCCAAAATTCGGAGCGTTAGGTTTGAGAATGCACAACAAACAAGGCGTTTTCTTGCCAGAAAGCAAACGTTCTGTTCCTGCATTGGTTAATTCTTTCGAAAAATTATTTACAAAATTGAGTAACAATTCCAAAACCTACTACAGAAACGATGTGGATGAGTTTGGGATTGCAGAAGTTGAAGTCATGACAGGTGCGAATCTCCTGATAAAAAAATCAGTTTATGAGGAAGTTGGTGGTTTTGACGAGCATTATTTTATGTACGGCGAAGACATTGATCTTTGTTTTACAATTCTGAGAGCCGGCTACAAAAACTTCTACTATGGGAAATATTCTATTCTCCATTACAAAGGCGAAAGCACGGTAAAAGACAACGTTTATCTGAATCGTTTTTTCGGCGCTATGGATATTTTTATCAACAAATATTACAAGAAACAAAAGCCTCTTCAATTTATCCTAATGAAAATAGGCTTGAAGTTGAAACATTTCATTGAAGCGAGAAAGATTAAAAATTAATCTTTTCTTTCTGTATGATAAGTGGATTCTTCCGCAAATTTTCTTAATTCCTGCATTTCTTCTTTAGCTTTATTTTGTCCAAATCTCGCCGCAGCGTAGGTAAGCGTGATAAATCCTAAGACCACGAGCGAACTTGGTAATGCCCATGGATAATTGTTGGTATTGATTTGCTTTTCAACGTAGTACAATGTGATGAAAACCATCCAGGCAATTGTGAAAAGGAAATACAGAAACATAAAAAACGTCCAGACTGCAGAACTTGGACCAAAAATTCCCCGGATTACCGTCTTTTCATCTTCTTTCTCAATTCTCAGTGCCAGATTGGGTTTCCAGTAATTGTCTTCTTCTTTTTTTACAAAAATGGTCGCTACTTCTTTATTGATATTCCCATAGAATTGGCCGCGATGTTTATCAAGATAATCTCTCAGATTGGCTTCATATTCCTCCAGAGAAAGATCTGTGTAAAGTTTGAATCTCGGTCTGTTTCGGATGCTGTTCAGTGTTTCGCTCATAATTACATAATAGTTTTCAATGATTCATTACTAAAATCATTCCTCAATATAAGGGATTGGATCTTCCAGAGTAAATTCGAACTTCATCGGAAAGCCATTTCTTTCGATTTCAAGATTTACTTTTCTGCTGACATTGGTTTTCAGAATGAGATGGATTTTATTTAATGTCATGTCTTTCGCTTGCTTATTGTCTATTTTCATAAGCTTATCATTCTTGATAATTCCTGCTTTCTGTGCCGGCGAATCTTTCCGTGTTCCAGATACAAGGAAAACAGGCTTCAAGGTAAATTTGTATTGAAAACTGTCCGGACTGTTATTGATAACATTGATTTCATTAGTGGCTTGACTTTTCTTTGCTGTTTGTATTTCTACCTGTTCTTTTTCCCAAACCAGCCCATCTTGTTTCACTTCCAGTCCGCTTCCGTCAATCAGAAATGGATCATTCAGATATTTGTTGGATTTCAAATAAATCTTCTGATCCTGATAATCAAAAATAATAGTAAATCTTCTGAGAATCTCAGAACCTATCGAGCCTTTTCTGTCTTTTACCAATTTTAAATGTTGGATAGAATATTCATCCGGCATAGATGCAATCGGCTTATTTAGCTTAAATTTTCCAATATAAAGTGAGTTGATTCTGCTTCTTTTCCCAAAAATATCTCCGCTGAATCCGCGTCCCAAAAAATCATCAATATTGGGTCTGTTGTAAATGAAATCTTTTATTAATGCAGGAAAAAGCCAGACAGAATCCGTATTTCCCAGATCCAGAAGCAATTTTGAACTTTGCTTCTCATGTTTCATTTCCACATCGGCATTCATATAAGGCTTGTTGAATTCTACGTTCATTGGGAAATCAGAAAATTTATTGACTTTCTTCGGAAACTTAGATTTGTCTTTATAAACAGTTATCGTTTTCTTGATGTAATTGATTTCTATCGGATGATTCTTGAAAAAATAATAGCCGATAATACCATTTACAGGAATTCCAATGTCTTGTGAAATGTTGAAGCTCTCGTCTAATACAAGATATATCGTATGAGATTTATCGATAAAATGTTTACCGATCGTGATGTCATTTTTAATAGACTTTAGAGCTTCGATACTTACCGTTTCTCCCAAGCCTTTGAAGGTAATTTTCTCAATATTTTTAAAATCAACATTCTTATTTTCCAGACTGAAAAGCAATGTCTCCGCAATTCCGGAATCCAGCATAAAATTAAGTTCCACGCCATTTACATTCATCGGAATGAAGATGAGGTTGTTGATCAGCTTGAATTTGATCACCGTTTTATCAGCATTATCCAGAACAAAACCATCCTGAGCCTTTGTCCAGATGCTTAATATTAATGTAAAAATGAATATGAATTTCATAAGATTAAATTACATGAATTTTACAAACCAGCAATTTTTCGAGAGTAAAATTTATGTAATACTTATGTTATTCATAATTTATTTGACAATTAGGTTAAAAAGTGGAATATAATTTGATATAGTTTCAAACAATATTTCGATACTTTGTTAATTATTTAATTTAATACTTTTATTTACTATGAAAAATCTATCAACGCTATTCGGAAAAGATAACTTGGACGAAATTGTTTTCTCCAATAGAAATAAAGCTTACGGCGCTTATGCTCTTAGAAACGAATATTCTACCCAACTTACCAAAGCTCTATTTGTAGGTATTGCATTTTTTGCATCATTATCAGTCATTCCATTGGTTATTTCAGCATTCTCGTCTGATAAAATTATTGAAGTTATTAACACACCAGGTCCAGTTATTCTTGATGATGTTGATACCCCGAATGATGTTAAACCAACGCCAGCCTCTACCGTTCCTCCAGATGTAAAAACTGTTACAAATCCAATTTATACTCCAGTAAGAGTTGTGAAAAAAGATAAACCATTGCCCACCAAAGACGATTTTGAAGGAGCGGCAATTGGCGACGAAACCAAAGCTGGCCCAAAAACAGATATCATTTATGTTCCGCCAGTTGTAACTACAGGTCCACCAGCAGTGGTTTATACACCACCTGTAAAAGTTGACGATCCGGATAAACTCATCAATCAAAATGAAGCAGATGTTGCAGCAGATTTCAAAGGAGGAATCAACTCTTTCCGCGAAAAAGTGGCTCAGAATTTTGATACAGAATCTATTGATAAAACAGGAATGGTTTCCGGTGTTATCACTTTTGTAGTTGAAAGAGACGGCAGCATTTCCAATCTAAAAGTTACTGGTTCCAGCTCTGATTTTAATTCCGAAGCAGAGAGAACGGTGAAGTCGATCAAAACAAAATGGACACCAGCACAATTAAAAGGCAAGGCTGTAAGATCATCTTTCAGAATGCCTATTTCCATGAAAATTGAATAGTCTGAAAATCAAGACTATGTAAATATTAAACTTGTAGTTTTTTATAATTATCCACATTTTGAAAGGAAATGTGGATAATTTTTTTTTATGTCAATCGTTTAATTAACAATACTTTAACGGCTTTGCCGGTTTTTCAAAACTTTCCAAGTAGTAAAAAATCGTATTTTTGGGGATTAAATTAATGTTTATGGCAAAAATTATAGGTGTTGCAAATCAGAAGGGCGGCGTTGGAAAAACAACGACTGCGGTTAATCTGGCATCGGCTTTGGGTGTTTTGGAAAAGAGAATTCTTTTGATAGACGCAGATCCACAGGCCAATGCAAGTTCTGGTTTGGGTGTTGAAGAAATCAATTTTTCTACCTATCATTTATTGGAGCACAGTGCGGAAGCTGCTAAATGTATTTTGCCGACAACTTCGCCAAACGTAGACATTATCCCATCTCATATAGATTTGGTTGCTGCAGAAATCGAATTGGTGGATCGTGATAACCGCGAGTATATGATGCGAGAAGCTTTGAAATCAATCAAAGATCAATACGATTATATCATTATCGATTGTGCACCGAGTTTAGGTTTGATTACAATTAATGCTTTAACAGCCGCAGATTCTGTAATTATACCGATTCAATGTGAATATTTCGCATTGGAAGGTTTGGGTAAATTGCTAAATACCATTAAGAATGTTCAGAAAATCCACAATCCGGATTTGGATATAGAAGGTTTGCTTTTGACAATGTACGACAGCCGTTTGAGATTGTCCAATCAGGTTGTTGAAGAAGTTAATTCTCACTTCCCGGAAATGGTTTTCGAAACAATAATCAGCAGAAATGTAAGATTGAGCGAAGCACCTAGTTTTGGAGAAAGCATTTTAAGTTACGACGCGGAAAGTAAAGGCGCCATCCAATACATCCAATTAGCAGAAGAAGTTTTGCTGAGAAACGAAAAATTAGTAAAAAATTAAATAGCGTATTGCAGTTGGCTTTTTGCTAATTGGGGATAAAATTATAACATATTTAAAAAAGCAAAAAGCTAATAGCTAATTGCCATTTGCAAGATGAAAGACAAAACAAGAGCAATGGGTCGCGGTCTGGGCGCAATTCTGAATGCCGAAAGCAAGTCCAATATCAACTCAGCTTCGGATGAAGGTGCAAAATCTTTGGTAGGAAATATCGTAGAAATTTCCATTGATGATATTTATCCAAATCCCAATCAGCCAAGGACTTATTTTGATGAAAAGGCACTGAATGACCTTGCGGAATCTATCAAAAGTTTGGGCATCATTCAGCCAATCACGCTTAGAAAAGACGGGCCAAAATTCGAAATCATTTCGGGAGAGAGACGTTACCGTGCTTCCAAGATTGCTGGTTTGGAAACTATTCCGGCTTACATCCGTTTGGTAAACGATCAGGAATTGCTGGAAATGGCCCTGGTTGAGAATATCCAAAGGGAAGATCTGGATCCCATTGAAGTGGCTTTGACTTATCAAAGACTTTTAGATGAGGTTGGAATGACTCAGGAAAATCTAAGTCAACGTGTAGGTAAAGAAAGAAGTACAATCACAAACAGCGTTCGTTTGTTGAAATTATCTCCGGATATTCAGAAAGGCGTCAGAAGTGGTCAGATTTCTGCTGGTCACGGTCGTGCCATTATGGGTTTGGATTCTGAAGATAAACGCCAACTTTTGTTTGACAGAATCATCAAAGAACAATTAAACGTAAGACAAGCCGAACAATTAGCTGGATTGATGAAAAATGCTCAGGATTCCGAAAAAGTTGCCAAGCAGTCCATCATCCCGAATCATTTCAAGAAAGCCCAGAAAAGTTTGTCTGATATTTTGAATGTGAATGTTGAAATCAAAACGTCGGCAAATGGGAAAAAAGGAAAAATTGTTCTCGATTTTAAAAATGAAGAAGAGCTGGAAAGCATTCTTGCACACATCAGATAAATGAAGAAATTACTTTCAGTTTTTTTGATTCTCTCTTTTGGTTTTGCTTTTTCACAGGTCAATCCAAATGATACGATCCGTGTGGAAAACCTTCCAAAAGACAGCATTCCCGCTGTTAAAAAATCTGAAGCTCAGATTTTGGGAGAAATAGATCAGAAAAATGCACCTTTAAAAATAACAAAACTAAGTCCGGCAAAAGCAGGTTTATATTCCGCTGTTTTTCCAGGACTTGGTCAGTTTTATAATAAAAAATATTGGAAAATTCCTATCGTCTGGGGTGCGGTTGGGACTGGTGTTGGTATTGCGCTTTGGAATCAAAAACAATATGAAAGATACAGGAATGCCTTTGTAGCAGAACTTAATGGTCTTCCTCACGAATTTTCTGATAGCCCATATGTAACAAAAACGGTTTTGGGAAATGCACAGGACAGGTCTAAAAGACAGCGCGATTATGCTATCGGGATTTCTGCTTTGATTTACATTCTGAACATTGTAGATGCAGTTGTAGATGCGCATTTATACGAAGGTCGTCACGATCCTGATTTGGCCATTATGCCAACTATCATCAATGATCAATCCGGAAACTCTTACGCAAAAACGGGAATCAGTCTCAATTTCAGATTTTAAATAATAAAATTTTCCCTTTAAAATAAAATAGAAAAATGAAAATAGCATTGGTAGGTTACGGAAAAATGGGGAAAATCATTGATGAAATGTCTCAAAGTCGTAGCCACGAAATCGTTGCAAGACTAAGTGAAACACCAACTCCAGAAAATCTTAACAATCCTGATGTTGTCATAGAATTTTCAAATCCGGAAGTCGCTTTCGAAAATATCAAAATCTGTCTGGAAAATAAGATTCCTGTCATCTGCGGAACAACAGGCTGGCTTGATAAAAAACCTGAAATCGAAAGAATTGCTCTGGAAAATAATACCGCATTTTTGTATGGTTCCAATTTTAGTCTTGGCGTTAATCTATTTTTCGCTCTGAATGAAAATCTTGCTAAAATGATGAATAGATTTTCTGAATACAATTGCCAGTTAGAAGAGATTCATCACATTCATAAATTGGATGCACCGAGTGGAACAGCTATTTCGTTAGCAGAAGGAATTATCAATAATTCAGACTTCGAAGCCTGGAAACTGGACGAAACCAAAGAAAAAGAATTGGGAATTTTCGCCATTCGTGAAAATGAAGTTCCTGGAACACACAGCGTTTTTTACAGATCGGAAGTAGATGAAATCGAGATAAAACACACTGCCTACAATAGAAATGGATTTGCATTAGGTGCTGTTATAGCTGCAGAATGGATCGTCGATAAAAAAGGCGTTTTCGCAATGAAAGATGTTTTAGGCTTGTAAATTCTGTAACAAAAACTGCACATCAAAAACTAATTATAAAAACCAGCAAAAAGCGATCAGCCAATTGCCAAAAGCCAATATATGAATTACATCATTACTTATACCATTTATGTTCTCATCATCAGCGTATTGATGGGACTTACAACGTGGAAGTTATTCAAGAAAATGGGTTACAATCCATTGCTTTCTTTCGTGCCTTTCTACAATTATTTTATTATTTTAAAAGAAACCAACCATTCTAAGTGGTGGGCAATTTTATCTTATCTGCCCATTGTAGGTCCAATTATGATGTCTGCATTCCATATTTTCCTGATGAATAAATTCGGGAAAAGAGGATTTGTAAATGGATTGCTGACCGTTATTTTGCCATTTATTTTTATGGCAACTGTGAATTACAGCAAAGATCCACAAATTGAGACTGAGGAAGAGGAAGAAGAGGGTAAAAAGAAAGAGACTTTCTTAGGATCAGTAACTTTTGCGGTGGTTTTTGCAACTATTATCCACGCATTTATCACGCAGCCTTTTGGTATTCCAACTGGATCTATGGAAAGAACGCTTCTTGTAGGCGATTTTCTTTTTGTGAACAAATGGGCTTACGGATACAGAATGCCGATGAGGCCAGTCGCACTGCCATTTTTACAAGGAACAATTTTCGATACAGGACAAAAAGGGAATCCGAAAGACGACCCAAAATCTTATGTAGATGCGGTTAAATTACCATACTTAAGAATTCCAGGTTATGATGAGATTAAGAGATATGACATCGTGGTTTTCAATTATCCTCAAGATTCTGTCCATACAGCCATTGACAGGAAAGATCCTTATGTGAAAAGATGTATAGGAACTCCGGGTGATGTGGTAGAATTTCGTGCTGGAAGATTATATGTAAACAATGCCCCTGAGAAAATTCTTGGCGATGAATACCAGCAGCACGCCTATTTGGTAAAATCAAATTCTCAGTTGGATATTCCTCAATTATACAAGGCTTACGGTTTTCTGCCAGTTCAGGAAGAACAAACTAACGCAGGTTTCGAATACACTTTTCAAGGTTTGACAGCCCAGACGGCAAAAGAAATCAAAGCACTTCCAAGTGTAAGTGAAATGAACGAGGTGCTCGAAGAAAAAGGAGTTGGCGCTGTGCGATTCAAAGTAAATGCTGAAAGAACTGCTCTCACAAAAAACATTGATACAGTCAATTCAATTTATCCAATCAATAAGCCTTGGAATCAGGATTGGTACGGTCCACTCACAATTCCAAAAAAAGGCGATGTTGTAAAGTTGGATCAGGAAACATTACCTACTTACCTCTGGATCATTTCGGAATACGAGCATAACAAGCTTGAGAACAAAGGAGGGAAAATCTACGTCAACGGTCAGGAAACCAACCAATATACAATTAAACAGAATTATTATATGATGATTGGTGACAACCGTGATGCGTCTCTGGATGCGAGATTCTTCGGAGTTGTGCCAGAGGAGAATATCGTTGGTCGACCAATGTTCACTTGGTTGAGTGTTGAGGGACTGTTCTCAGATGCAAACTCTACTTACCAAGCGCCAGGCAAAAAAATCCGTTGGGACAGAATGTTTAAAGTAACCAACACTGGCGAAGCCAACAAAACATCTTACTGGTGGGTTGCTGTGTTGATTTTGGTTTTATTCTTCGGATGGGATTACTTTGCAAATCTTTTCAAAAAGAAAAAAGAAGAAGATTAACATAATCAGGAGCTAAATCCCGCTATCCACTATATCTTTTTTGCTTTCAGAAAAATTTGTCATAAAAAGAAATTGTAAGAAAAAAGCAAATGAGGATGCCGTTCCTATCGGGGCTACAGGGTTTATCATCCAAATAAAAATACAACACTTTGTTGAGGGGTCATAGCTTCAACAAAGTTTTTAGTTTAAACAAATATGAACAACAAGATTCTTTTACCCATATTTTATTTACCACCCATTTCGTGGTTCTCGGTTTTTCTAGATCCAGAAAACGAAATTACATTTGAACAATTCGAAAATTTCCCAAAACAGACTTACAGAAACCGCGCAGTAATTTACGGCGCCAATGGGAAATTACCACTCATCATTCCAATCAAACACACCGGAAAAAGAGAACTCAAAGACATTGAGATTTCGTTTGCAGAAGATTGGCAAAAACTCCACTGGAAATCCATCAAGACAGCTTATCAAAGCACACCTTACTTTGAATATTATGAAGATAAGCTCAAAACTATTTTCGATGAGAAAGTGGATTCACTGATAGAATTCAATTTGAAAGCGCTGAAGGTTGTCCTTAATATTCTTAAAACGGAAAAGGAATACATTTTGACAGAAGAATATTTCAAAAATCCGGAATCAAAAGATTTCAGAGAAACATTCTCCGCCAAATCAGAATCCGAAACAGTGTTTCCGGAATATTACCAAAGCTTTTCCGCCAAGAATGGTTTTTTGAAAGATCTTTCAATTTTGGATCTGATTTGTAACATCGGACCGGAAAGTCTGACATATATTAAAAATATCAAAATCAATTAATAATAATATTTTAGTATTTATGAAAAAAATATTGATAGCAGCCGCTTTTTACAGTGGTTTTGCAATGATAGCTGCACAGGCAGTAGTTGCTCCGGAAAATGATAAAGACCTGAAAACCTGGTATCATAAAGATTACGCAACTACAAAAGTTTACGGTGTGAATACGGATAATGCTTATAAATTCCTGGAGTCAAAAGGTCTTAAGCCAAAGTCTGTTGTCGTTGCAGTTTTGGATAGCGGCGTAGAAGTAGATCATCCGGGATTGGTAAAGAATATGTGGAAAAATCCAAATGAAGTTCCAAACAATGGTAAAGATGATGACGGAAACGGCTACATAGATGATGTTTACGGTTGGAATTTCTTAGGTGGCAAAAATGGCGATGTAGATGTCGATAATATGGAAGTAACCCGCGTGGTGAAAAAATACAAACCTCTTTTCGAAGGTGATGATTCTGCAAAAAACAAAGAGAATCAAACAAAAATGCCGGAAGAATTTGCAATGTATATGAAGTCTAAAGATATCTTCACCAAAAAAAGTGAAGAAGCAAAACAGAGCCTTCAGCTTTATACAATGATCAATAATTCTATTCCTGATATGGTAAAATTATTGAATGGAAAAAACCTTACGAAGGAAACTCTTGCAGGTATCAAACCGGCAAATCAGCAGGAAGCAATGGCGATGCAGGTTCTTTCTCAGGTTTCCAATGATCCTCAGGTAGCCGGAAAATCTTCTGCAGAAGTTGAAAAATATCTTAAAGATCAAATGAAGGAAGCTTTGGATTATTTCACACCACAGGCTGAGAAAGGTTTTAATCTGGATTTTGATACGAGAGCAGCTATCGTTGGAGATAATTACGATGATTATTCCGAGAAAAAATATGGAAATAACCATTACGAAGGTCCGGATGCAAAACATGGAACACACGTTGCGGGAATCATCGCTGGATTGGTTAACGGATCTGAAAATCAATATGGTGTGGCTTCCAGAGTTGCAAAAATTATGACTGTAAGAGCTGTTCCGGACGGAGACGAAAGGGACAAAGATGTAGCAAATGCTGTTCGTTATGCTGTAGACAACGGAGCAAAAATCCTTAATATGAGTTTTGGGAAACCGGTTTCTCCAGGGAAAAATGTCGTTTGGGATGCATTCAAATATGCAGAAAGCAAAGGCGTTCTTCTTGTAAAAGCAGCAGGAAATGAAAATGAAGATATTGCAGAACATCAATATTTCCCAACCAATTTCAAATCCCAGTCAGACGAAAAACCTTTCATCAATAATATGATCGTTGTAGGTGCCAATACAAATGACGCAGATGCGCTGAAAGCAAGTTTCTCTAATTATGATACAAAAATGGTGGACGTTTTTGCACCTGGAGACAAAATCTATTCTACAGTTCCGGAGGGTAAATACGAATATCTGCAAGGAACTTCTATGGCTTCGCCTGTAGTTGCTGGTTCCGCTGCAGTTTTGTTGGCTTATATGCCAAACTTAAAACCAGAACAAATCATAGAATCATTGGTGAAAACATCAAATGCCAACACAACCAACGGCTTTGATAAATTGTCAAGATCTGCCGGAGTGATAGATGTTGCAAAAGCTGCAGAGTATGCCTATAACAATTTTTACAAAGCCAATTCATCTGCGAAGGCAGTGAAAAAATCTGTTAAAAAAGAAAAAACACATAAAGCAATAGATAAGTCTAAGCTTTAATTAGTAGTCTTTTCCATAAAAACAAAAAATCTGAGAACTTCTCAGATTTTTTGTTTTTTACCCTTTGGCATAATTTTTTATGATAACTTAGTATTAATTTTAAAACTATGAAACAATTATTTTTTTTAGGAATGATATCAGCAGGTTTGCTGGTAACTTCTTGTGCAAGTAAAACCGGCGTAAGTGCTGGTGAAGCTCAAACATTACGTTCCGAAGTTATGAAACTTAAAGGTCAATGGGATATCTCAAACGTAGATTATAACAAAGAGTTCAGTGTTAAGCCTTTTGACGAGGGTGTTAGCATTAGCTGTTTTGTAGGAAGTTCTTGGACTTTCATTCCGAATAATTATACAGGAACTTATACTATACACGCAGGTGCAACTTGTCCTGAGAGAACACAAAATATTACTTTTAGTGTAGATAAAACCGGTGTTGTTTCTATCAAAAAAGTAGGTGAAGGCGAAAAAGCTAAAAAAGTAGGGTCAGGTTATAAATTAATGTTGGAGAATCCTACAGCGACCACTTTTACTTTAGTTCAGTCTGTGAATGCGGATGGAAAGCCAATGGATATAAGATATAATTTTATCAGAACTAAATAACCTCAAATAAATTAAAATGAAACTAAATAAATTAAATATTGCTGCATTTGTGATCTCAGGATCATTGTTATTCACAAGTTGTGAAGCTGTGCAGAATGCTAACAATACTCAGAAAGGTGCTGCCATTGGAACAGCAGCAGGTGCAGTTCTTGGAGGAATCTTAGGGAATAATCTGGGTAAAGGTGGTAATGCGCCGCTAGGTGCTGTTTTAGGCGGCGTTGTCGGTGGCGTTGCCGGTGGTGTCATCGGTAACAAAATGGACAAACAGGCAAAAGAAATAAAAGATGTTTTGCCTGGAGCTGAAGTAGAAAGAGTAGGAGAAGGAATCAAAGTAACTCTACATGAGAATACAGTTAACTTCGACTTCAACTCTTCAAACCTGACTTCAATTGCAAAAACCAACTTGGATAAATTGGTAACTGTTCTTCGAAATAATCCTGATACAAACATCAACATTTATGGACATACCGACAGTGTTGGTACAGATGCGGTGAATTTGAGAATATCCGGACAGAGAGCGGCTGCTGTGAAAAACTATTTTACGGCTCAAGGTATTTTATCTTCTAGATTATTCACGGAAGGTCTTGGGAAATCAAGCCCAATTGCTTCTAACGATACAGATGCTGGTAGAGCGCAAAACAGAAGAGTAGAATTTGCAATTACTGCAAACGAAAAAATGATAAATGATGCAGCTTCACAATCTGGGTCAAATTAATAATCACTCATTTTAAGATAAATAATAAACCGCAATTTGCGGTTTTTTTATTTTAATGCTACTTTTGTAGAATTATTAAAATAATTGATGAAAAACTATTTAAAATTAATAAGAGTAGAACAATGGGTTAAGAATTTATTTGTTTTTGCTCCGTTATTTTTTTCGGGTAAGATTACAAATACTTATTTGTTTTATGAGAGTATTTTTGCTTTCTTAGTTTTCTCTTTCACGGCCAGTTCTATTTATATCATCAATGATTATTTTGATATAGAGTCAGATAAAAAACATCCCGAAAAGAAAAGTCGTCCATTAGCCAGTGGAGCTGTTTCCAAGACTAGCGCAAAAGTATTACTTGCTTTTCTGATTCTACTGTCAGTATCATCAGTTTTTATCGGAAATTATATTTTTCAGACCAATTTTTGGAAATTCGGATTTATTATTGGTTTTTACTTTGTGATGAACCTTTTTTATACTTTCAAACTGAAACACGTAGCAATTGTTGATATTTGCATTATTGCCATAGGATTCGTTCTTAGAGTGCTGGCAGGAGGTTATGTGACAGGTGTTATAGTGACCAACTGGGCAATATTATTAACATTCGTTTTAGCTTTAGTTTTAGCAATTGGAAAAAGAAGAGGAGAGTTGATCAATGCTCAGGTTTCCGGGAAAACCAGAAAAGCACTGGATGGTTATAATGTGCAGTTTGCGGATATTGCACTTTCCATCAGTTGTACATTGGCCATTATTTGTTATCTGATGTTTACTTTGTCACCGGAAGTTCAGGCAAGATTTCACCCTAGGGTTTTTTACACCGTGATTTTTGTGGTTTTCGCATTCTTAAGATATTTGCAGCAAACATTGGTTTACAACAAAACTGAATCGCCAACTAAAATAGTTTATAAGGATCGATATATTCAGATTACAATCGTACTTTGGGTCATCGTTTTTCTTTTGCAGATCTATTTTAAAAAGTAAAATTATCTCTAGAAAATAATGATGGTTTGACATAACAATTATATCAAACCTTAAAAAAATAAAACACTAACAAATGAAACCGAATTTTGTAAAGAAAGTTACCAATTGGGGAAATTTCCCTGTGGTAGAAAAAGAAATGAGGTCAGATGATTCTGTTTCGAAGATTAAAAAATACGTTAGGGAAAATAATGAAGTGATTGCAAGAGGAAACGGACGCTGCTATGGCGATGCTTCTCTCGGCGAACATATTTTTTCTACAAAAAGACTTAACAAATTTATCTCTTTTGATAGGCTGGATGGTGTTATCGAATGTGAATCAGGTGTTCTTCTGTCAGAAGTTCTTGAAGTTTCTGTTCCGCAAGGTTATTTTCTTTACGTAACACCTGGAACCAAATATATTTCTGTTGGAGGCGCAATTGCTTCCGACGTTCATGGTAAAAATCACCACGCAGAAGGTTGTTTCTCGGAGTATGTCATCGAGTTCAACTTAATGAATGAAAATGCTGAAGTCATCACTTGCTCCAGAGATCAAAATTCAGACAAATTCTGGGCGACGATTGGCGGAATGGGTTTGACGGGAATTATTCTCTCAGCAAAATTCAAACTGAAAAATATAGAATCTTCTTACATCAGACAGGAAAGCATCAAAGCAGAAAATCTTGATGAAGTTTTTCAATTATTTGATGAAAGCGAAGATTGGACCTACAACGTAGCCTGGATTGATTGTTTCCAGAAAGGAAAAAACCTTGGACGTTCTATTTTAATGAGAGGCGAGCACGCTTTGAAGGCCGAATTACCAACCAACCTGCAAAAGAAAACTTTGAAGCTGAAGGAAAAACCAAAACCGACAATTCCGTTTTATTTCCCCGGATTTGTTCTTAATTCTTTGAGTATTAAAATTTTTAATTTCCTTTATTATAACAAACAAACCAAGAAACAGCTCAATAATTTTATTGATTATGAGACGTTTTTCTATCCGCTGGATGTCATTAACGATTGGAATAAAATCTACGGAAAAAGCGGGTTTATCCAATATCAAATGGTCATCCCAAAAGAAAACGGAAAAGAAGGAATGAGACAAATCCTGGACACTATTGCAAAAAGTGGAAACGGTTCTTTCCTGGCGGTTCTTAAACTTTTCGGAAAAAATAATCCACAAGCTTATAACTCTTTTCCAGTCGAAGGTTATACGTTGGCTTTAGACTTTAAAGTGAACAAAGGTTTGAGAAAATTGGTTGACCAGTTGGATACAATTGTTGAAAATTTCGGAGGCAGAATTTACTTGACAAAAGACAGTATGAGCCGGTCATCACTTACGAATTATCTTCAAAACGTAGACTCACACAAATTCGTTTCATTACAACATAAAAGAATATTATCTGGCTTATAGTCAATAGTTTTTAGTGTTTATACTATATAAAATTAGAAGACATCAAAAACTAAAAACCAAACACCAAACACAAAATACTAAAAACTATGATAATATTAGGTTCCAATTCCGAAGTTTCACAGGCATTTGTAGAAGAATGTCTTGCGAATGGTGAAAAATTCCAAACCATTTATTTGTTGAGCTCCAATCCGGAAACCACGGAAAAATTCGCAGGACATATTCAGGTGAAGTTTTTTCAGCATTCCGAAATCATTCCACTGGATTTGATGAATGATATCGATTATAAAACTTTGGAGCATATCAATTCTGATGTTCTATTCTGCGCATCAGGCTATCTTGGTTTGAGTACGGAAGAGGGACTTTATGATGATGAAAATACAGAGAGAATTATTAATGTCAACTATGCGAAATTAGTTCCTGTCCTCAATTTCTTTGCCAAAAAAATGGAGTCTAAAAGAACCGGAACAATGATCGTTCTTTCTTCTGTAGCTGGCGAAAGAGGAAGACAAAGTAATTTCATTTACGGAAGTGCAAAAGCGGCTTTAACAGCTTATTTGAGTGGACTAAGAAATTATCTTTTTGATAAAAAAGTCCACGTGTTAACCGTGAAACCTGGTTTTATGGATACCAAAATGACAGAAGGCTTACCACTAAATCCAGCTCTTACAGCTTCTCCGAAAAAAGCAGCCGAAGGAATTTACAAGGCTTTCAAGAATAAAAAGAATGTCGCCTACGTTTTACCAATTTGGGCTATTATCATGATGATAATAAGAAATATTCCTGAGTTTATTTTTAAGAAATTGAAATTGTAAAATTGTTGGAAGATGGACGTTTGGATGTCAGAAGCTAGACCTCCAGCTTCCATCTTCTGACTTCCCACAATATTATGAAAAAACTATATTTATTCGACTTCGACGGAACACTCACTTACAAAGACACGATGTTTTTGTTTTTAAAGTTTTATAATCCAACCAAATATGCATTTCAATTTTTGAAGCACGTTCCGCTTTTTGTTTTGCTAAAGCTAAAATTAGCCAACGCAGAAGCGGTAAAGAAAAGTTTTATTTCATCCATCTTAAAAGGTGAATCCAGATATCAAATCGAGAAAAAAGCAAAACAATTTTTTGAAGAAAATTATCCAGATTTATTCAGACAAAATGCTTTGGATTTCATCAATAATATCGATACAGAAAATACAGATTCTTACATTGTATCTGCGTCTTTGGATATTTGGGTGAAGCCTTTTGCTGACAAATTCAATATGACATTGCTTGCTACAAAAGCAGAGTTCAAAGATGATATTTTTACAGGAAAGTTCATCGGTAAAAATTGTAATAAAGACGAAAAAGTCTGCAGAATAGAAGCAGAACTTGGCAATAAGAAATACGATAAGATCATAGCTTTCGGAGACACTTCCGGAGACAAAGCAATGTTTAAGTTTGCCAATGAATCGCATTACCGATTTTTTCACTAATTTAGTACCTTAATTTTTCGAACTTTTTCGGCTTCAAAATCTAAATTTAAAATGGAAAGAATTTATCTGGATAATGCTGCAACTACGCCTCTCGACGATGAGGTGATAGACTGTATGGTCAATGTTTTAAGATTCAATTACGGCAATCCGTCGTCCACGCACAGCCTTGGACAGGAAGCCAAAACCGTTTTGGAAGAAGTAAGGCGAAAGATTGCAGAATCATTGAGAGTGACTCCAGGAGAGATCGTTTTCACATCTTGTGGAACCGAATCCAATAATATGATCATCAAATCCGCCGTCAATTATCTCGGCGTAGAAAGAATCATCACTTCAGCTCTCGAACACAAGTGTGTCGCAGAAACCTGCCTTGAAATGAAAAAATTGAAAGGCGTGGAATTGGTTTATTTAAGACCAGATTCCAAGGGCGATTTCGATTTGAACAAATTAGAAGAAGCGCTTCAATCATCGGACAAAAAAACTTTAGTCACATTAATGCACGCCAATAACGAAATCGGGAATCTTCTCGACATCGAAAAAGTGGCTCATCTTTGCAAAGAAAATAATACACTTTTCCATTCTGATACCGTTCAGACAATGGCTCATCTGGATTTGGATTTTTCTAAAATCCCGGTTGATTTTGCTTCTTGCAGCGCGCACAAATTCCACGGACCAAAAGGTTCAGGTTTTGCTTTTGTAAGAAAATCTTCCGGTTTGAAAGGCATTATCACAGGCGGACCGCAAGAACGAAGCCTGAGAGCTGGAACAGAAAACGTGACTGGTATAGCAGGGTTAGGAAAGGCTTGGGAAATCTCTCAGGAAAAAATGGAAGAATATAAAAACCATATTTTGGACATCAAACATTACGCAATCCAGCAATTGAAAGATAAAATATCAGGAATTAAATTCAATGGACGAAGTGCTGACGATGAAAGTCTTTACACGGTTCTGAATGTTTTGCTTCCTTATAAAAATCCTTTAATTGGATTGCAGCTTGATATGAAAGGCATTGCTATTTCACAGGGCAGTGCCTGCAGTTCAGGCGCTTCAAAGCCATCAATGGTTTTGATGTCCGTTTTGTCTGAAGATGATCTGGACAACAAAACGCCTTTAAGAGTATCATTCAGTCATTATACAAAGAAATCGGATATCGATGCATTAGTTCGGGCTTTGGAAGAGATAGGAACGCAATTTGTTATAGAAAAAGCCGATAGTTTACATAGATAATCAACAGAATAATTAGAATATAAATTTTGTAAATTTGTATAACAAAATTAATTAAGAACAAGAAATCATGGCAGTAGAAATTACAGATCAATCCTTTCAGGAAGCAGTATTAAATTCAGATAAACCGGTTTTAGTTGACTTTTGGGCAGCTTGGTGCGGGCCTTGTAGAATGCTTGGACCAATCATCGAGGAGATCGCAGAAGACTTTCAAGGTAGAGCAGTTGTGGGAAAAGTGGATGTTGATAATAATCAGCAGATCTCTGTAGATTACGGCATCAGAAATATCCCGACCGTTTTGATTTTCAAAAATGGAGAAGTTGTAGATAAAATCGTAGGTGTTTCTCCAAAAGAGGTGATCGCTGAGAAGCTGAATGCATACTTATAGAAAATTAATATAATTGAAAATGAACGCTTTTCTTTGTGAGAAGCGTTTTTTTTTATATTTAATTTGTGGATGTTAATTATTGTTGTATTTTTGCAACCACAATAAACGACGATAGTTTTTTCTAAGTTTGTTGGGCAAGAGATCCGGTAGTTCAGCTGGTTAGAATGCCGCCCTGTCACGGCGGAGGTCGCGGGTTCGAGTCCCGTCCGGATCGCAACTATTAAATTAAAATAGTGCAAAATGCTTTAAAACGTATGTTTTAAAGCATTTTTTGTTTTATGTCTGTTCAAAGAGAACTAAAAAAGCACAATCTGAAAGTGACCTATTCAGTGACCTGTTGAAACAGGTTTAAGGAGGTCACTGAAAATTCAGAGAAACCCTGTTCAGTAGCTAGTTCAGCAACTGAATATCTTGTGATAAGTTTTTGCTAAGGTTAATTTTAAATCTCAAAAGCTAAACAAAATGAACAAGACATTCAATTTACTTTTCTATGTAAAAAAGGCTAAAATCAATTCTGTAGGAGAGTGTCCTATTTATTTACGAATTACAATTGATGGCAAAATATCTGAGATCAGTACAAAGCGGACAGTTAAGCCTTCAAAATGGAACTCTGCAATGCAGAAGGTTAGTGGCACTTCAGAAGAATGCAGATCACTTAATTTTTATTTGAAAACATTTGAGCAGAAAGTTTACGATACCTATCACGAATTAATCAGAGATATGGTAACAGTAACTTGTGAGGCTCTTAAAAATAAGTTAGTTGGAAAAGGTAGATTGACACGAACACTAATTCCGGTTTTTCAGGATCACAATGATCGAATGGAGAAACTGATAGAAAAAGAATTTGCACAAGGAACATTAACTCGTTATAAGACCTGTCTGAAACATACCAAAGATTTTTTGAAATGGAAATACAGTGTTACCGACATTGAAATAAAAAAGATCGATTACGCTTTTCTAAACGATTTTGAATTTTTTTTAAGGACCGAAAGATCCTGTAACAATAATTCAGCAGTAAAATACATCAAGAATTTTGGTAAAATCATTCGTATCTGTCTTGCAAATGGATGGATGGAAAGAGATCCCTTTATGAACTATCATTCGAAGTTTAATGAAGTGACAAGAATGTTCCTTAACGAAAAGGAAATAGAATTGCTCTTTGCTAAAGATTTTAAAAATGAGAGATTGTCTTTGGTAAGAGATATTTTTCTGTTCAGTTGTTTTACTGGATTAGCATACATTGATACGCAAAAACTAACATATCAAAATATTAATTTAGGACTTGATGGCTCTCAATGGATCTACACTAAACGTCAGAAAACTAAAACTACATCTAATATTCCCATTCTTTCTCAAACGGAGAAAATTATTGAAAAATACAAAAATCATCCAGTATGTCTTAACAGTGGGAAATTACTGCCTATTCTTAGTAATCAAAAAATGAATGCATATCTTAAAGAGATTGCTGACCTTTGCGGAATTAACAAAGAATTGACCTATCATATTGCACGCCATACTTTTGCAACAACTATCACTTTATCTAACGGGGTATCCATTGAAAGTGTAAGTAAAATGCTAGGTCACAAGAGTATTAAGACAACACAGCATTATGCTAAAATACTTGATAAAAAAGTTAGTGAGGATATGATGGAATTGAAACAGAAATTTAGTGATAAAAAGAAAATTGTAATAAGCTGTTAGGTTATTTAGGTCGTCTGAAGGATTCTTGATTTAGCAATAATTTGAAAATCACTTAGAATATGGAATTATGTAAAGTGACTTTTTAACAAAAACTTATTTCTAGTCAAACCAATTTCGTGTTCCTGCGAATAAAGCTCTCTAAAAGTTACTCTTGCATCTTCCAGATGATCCCTTTGTATTTCCAGTCATTTTTGTTGCCAGAAGAAAATCATTTATCAACTCTTTCTGGCTTATACTCATTACTGAAGAAATGTCGAAACATTTGATTGAAGATTTAAAGAGGATTTTTCAAATCTCAGTATTATAACAGATAAAAATGTGTCGCATCATTTGAATTATAAAGTGAGTTTCTACAGCCTTTAAAAACATAGTTTGAAATAGTGTTGCACTTAGATTACCTTAATATCTAAGGCACTATTTATTGTATATCTTGGTTTATTAGAGATGAGAATTCAATATTATTTTCTTGTTTTTAACAATTCTTTAATTAAAAGAGTGTTAATATTATTCTTTATTAATATATTTGTTAAAGTAAAAGATTTACCTTTGTCGCATGAATTTTCTGAGATTGCTTTTTACAGTCTATTTCATGGCATTATCATTAATGCCATGCATGGATGTTGCAAAAGCACAATCAAAAACTGAAAATGTATCATATTCCTATCTAAAATCTGAGCAAAACGATGCTCATTCAAAAACAGATTCTTGTTCTCCTTTCTGTTATTGTAACTGCTGCAGAATCAGCGTTACTTCCATTAAAATAAAACCTGTTTTAGAATATCGTAAACAGATAAAAGAATACTATTCTAAAAAAATTCTTTTCAAAAAGAATGACTTTGCATATTTGGTGTACGATCAGATATGGCAACCCCCTAAAATATAATTTTTATTGAGCAGACG
>NZ_JAPFHB010000014.1:0-83830 GCF_059803555.1 Chryseobacterium sp. TB1-D10
CGTCTGCTCAATAAAAATTATATTTTAGGGGGTTGCCATATCTGATCGTACACCAAATATGCAAAGTCATTCTTTTTAAAAAGAATTTTTTTAGAATAGTACTCTTTTATTTGCTTACGATATTCTAAAACAGGTTTTATTTTAATGGAAGTAACGCTGATTCTGCAGCAGTTACAATAACAAAAAGGAGAACAAGAATCTGTTTTTGAATGAGCATCGTTTTGCTCAGATTTTGTGTAGGAATATGATATATTTTCTGTTTTTGACTGCGCCTTTGCACCATCCATGCATGGCATTAATGACAATGCCATGAAATAGACTGTAAAAAGCAATCTTAGAAAATTCATGTTACAAAGATAAATAATTTACTTTAACAAATGTATTAATAAGGAATAATAATATTGGAGTTTTAGTTAAAAGATTACTAAAATTTTAAAAAACATTAGAATCGCAAGTTGACATAACATTTAAGATTGGGTTTATTTAAAATTTAAAGCTGAATGATACATACAAAGCTTTTTTTCTTTATCGAAACACAAATTAATAAGATCTGATAAATGCAGCGAAAATATTAAACCAACAACTTTTTTTAACACTTAAAATTTACTTTACATAATTTTAAGACATTTTGATCTGGGTTATTTAAAATCATGTTGATATTAGTTTTTAAGGATAACAATATATAATTTAAGACATGCTAACAGGCCAATATTGAATCTCTACAAGTGAACTATAATTGACAAAGACCGAATAAAATCGGTCTTTGTCATAAAGTAGTGAAGTTATTAATCTACAATAAATTTTGAATAATTACCATCTAATATCAACATATAAGTGCCTTTTGCAAAACCTGTGATGTCAATTTTGTTAGACGATTTAAATGGGTTAAGAATATTTAAAATTAGTTTACCTGAAAAATCATAAATCTTTGCATTTGTAAATTTCTTAAGATTTTCACCTCTTATAAATAATTCTTGATTCTTAGCTGGATTTGGATAAATAGTAAATATATTAGTTTTTGAAGATTCTTCAGCTGACAATGCTGCACAAGTCCAAGAAAGGTCATCAATTGCTACCCTATTCCCAGAAATAGGATTAATTAATTTGATAACAACACTTCCTAAAATATTAATGTTGTTAATTGTTGTTGTAGCCACTGTACTACTGTAAGGAATTGTCCCGATCAACACTCCGTTTATTTCTACATTTAGGTTATTTGCTGTTCCTGAATATTTTAATTGTGTCTTTACCGTAAGGCTTTGAATTCCTCCAGAAACTGCAGAACTTGTTAAACTGCCATCCTTAACGGTTATTGCCTTACCTGTAATCGTTTCGTCAATTCGAGCGTCGGTCGCAGTCCACATGATATTATTACTTGTCCATGTTTGTGTGGAGTATGTGGAAGTACTTGTAGATGGAATATTTGAAAAATCTTCGGTTCCACAAGTTACTGTTCCTCCAGTTGATCCTTCTAATGTTGTTCCTGTAGCTACATTACTTTGAGTTGAAAGATTACCGGCAGCATCTTTAGCAATAATATAGAAATTGTAAGTTGTTGCTGGATTTAAGTTTTGTATAGTAGTGTTAATTCCTGAAACAGTAGCTTTTAAGACTCCATTTACGTAGACATCATATCCGGTAACACTAATATTATCAGTAGATGCAGTCCAACCCAATGCTATCGTGTTAGCAGTTGGATTACTTGCCACCAAATTTAGAGGAGCTGAAGGTGCTTGGGTATCTATAGTCGTTGATCCCCAAACTAAGTTTACAAAACCGGGATTGTCAATGTATGGATTTCTATTGCCCTGATAAACATAGGATGCGTTGTTTCTTGCAATCTCAAATGATGAGACTGGATCTAAGGTATTCCACGATAGTAACTGATTTAGTTCCCAAACCTGAAGACCTGGATATGCAGAGTTTCCCAAAATATTCCCACTGGAGAATCCTGCAATTTGTGTTTCATATCTGGTCACAAAGTAAAAAATCATTCTCGCAACATCGCCCTTAAATTCATCTATAGGTTCAAAAACAGTTCCTGAATATCCTGATGAAACAGAACTTCCTAACTTAGATCCGTTTAAAGAGGTAAATGAGGCAGTGCCAACCTTTCCAAAAGGATAATTTGATCTCATCCCATTGACCTTGCCGTCTGTAGGTGTTACAAAATGTATATCAGATCTCATCGGTAAATTTTGATTGAAAAGGCTTTGCGGTATAATGTGCTCTCTATTATAACAATCTCCTTCATTTGAATAGGATCCACAAGTATTAGTTCCGTGATTAAAGTTATAAGGATCTGAACCGGTAGGATTTTCCGAATACATATCTAAAACTGTTCCGTCGTTTTCATAAAAATAATCTTTATCTGAACTTTGAAAACCATTTAATAATGAATTGTATCCTTTATCGATATGACCATTGGTTATAATTGATTTTAATTGACTTTTAAGTGCTGCCCCGGTAAGGCCCGTGGCACTGCTGTAATAATTTGGTGGTAACTGAGCAAAAATTGAAGAAAATGTGAAGCTCAAAAAGAAAGCGAAAATTGATTTTTTCATTTTAATGTAGTGTATAAATAATGAATGAGTTAATAATTATAAAATGGAGTTTTTAGTTAAATGTTTTCCTTAACAATTTGCATATTAATTTCTTTGGAGTGATTCAATACTTTTTGTCCATATTCTGTATGGTACTGATGATTTTTTAAAAACTCATAGTTCTGCACTTGCCATTCTTTATCACTTAGAGAAAAACCCTGATGAAGTTCAAGCTCTCTTCTCAATAATTCTTCGTAAATATGATAATTAGGTTTGCATAGATGATACATATCTGCGTCACGAATTATTTTTTCTGCCAACGTTGAGGGTATGTGAGAATATTTTGTAGCGTTGATACATTTGATTACCTGTTTGATAAATTCTCTATCACAGTTAAGACCAGTAAGAAAAAATTCTGCAATCCTACTACTCTCCTCTTCGTGTCCAATGTAATATTTTACATATCCGCAATCATGAAACCACGCCGCAACTATTAAAACATTGAGTTCATTTTCAGTCACATTAGAATGCTTGCAAATTTCATTTACAGCATTTACTACTTCTTTTGTATGACCCAAACTATGAAACAATAGATTTCTGCTTGCTGAATGATCAAGTAATTCGTTGACGTAATTTTCAACTTTATTCAAAATTTGGCACATGTATACTATGAATTGTGATTGTAGCTAAAACAGCAATGAAAATTGGTTGATTGTTTTTAATCTCCTACAGAATGTGAACTAAATAATATTTTCTTTTTTATAATCTTAGGTTATCTCTTAATCATAATTCTTTAAGCACTAACAAAAGCTCCAAACCGATAATATTTCCCGGAAGCAACAATAAAAAATGACTTATTAAGAAGTGTATAATCGCTTAATAGAAATGTAGTTTTAGAAGAATAACATTTGATCAGAAATACTGAACTGATCTCTTATTCTTGATGCATAACGTTTGTACTTTAAACTAATTCGATTTTATTTTATCGGTAAAGGGATTTTTTTTAATAACTTTAATTACTACATATAGTAACATAGTTACTATAAAACCTCCGATAAAAATCATATTGTAATGCTCATGTTGTTTTATCGTTTCAGAGAACAATTCAAAAACAGTAAAAATTAAAAAGATTGCGAATAATCCATTCTTTTCTTTTAAAAGAACTTTTTTAGTACTGAAAGTCAAATCATTATTTTTAAATAGAGAAAAATTAGGAATAAATGCGGGAACTTCAGTTGCCCAGTTAGTATATTGTGCTCCAAATTTTCTTTCTAAAAATTGCTCTTCCGCAAAAACAATCCTTTCATAATAAATCCAATAAAAAAGAATAAATGAGATAATAAACCAAACTTCTGTGGTCATCAGTGCTAAACCTAGCCACATGAAAAAATTCCCCAGATATAAAGGATTTCTCACTATACTATATATTCCGGATGTATTGAGCTGATCTGCGACCTGTCCTTGCTTTGTATTTCTTCCTGATGTATTGTTTGGAGTAAAACCAACTGTATATATTCTGACAGCTAAACCTAATAAACTTACTGAAAGACAAAAAATTTCATAATCAATAGTACATTGAGCCTCTTCCTGAAGTAATACAGTTTGTATAAAAACAACCAGCCCTATCAGTAAAATACCAATAGGCAAAAAACTTCTGTTTTTAAACAGACAATTTCCCTGGTCTTCCAATTCTTGTTTTAAAGGCATGCTGAGAAAATTTTAAATAAAAAAAGTTAACAGATATGATCATTTTATGAGTTGTTTTTCTACTCAAACAAATAGAATTTTAACTTATCTAGATAAAATCCTGTACTAAATCGATTTATCTGCTGCAAAACTAACATATTCGACTCGTCCAAAATAACAAGAGTCGTATTCTTAAGGAAATCTTAAGAAAGCATGAAAATAATTCAATTGCATATTTTATTTATTCGTTCGATCAGTATAATACTTCTCATAAAATCAAAGAATCGAAAGTAATATTCCTTTTGGCTCTAAAAATAATTTTAAAATGAATAATGGAACTCATTTTATTTAATACTCTTTAAAAACTATAGATAATATCGTATGTAAGCTAAAAACATTGGATTTTAAATGGAGCTTTATATTCCAAACTCAAGATTACCTTAGATAATAATATTTTAAAAACAGACCACTAATTAACTTTGAAGTGTTAGAATTTATTATTTTTGTCATGAACGTCAAAGGAATTAGGTTTATTTCAAAAGCATATCTCTTTAATAGGCTATACATAAAGGAATGAAAATTTTGATAATAGAAGATGAGGAAAAATTGCTGCAACTTCTTAAGGAAGGTCTGTCGGAAGAAGGTCATCAGATAGAAACTGCAAAAGACGGAAATAATGGTTTAATTAAAGCAGTCAACAAAAGATTCGACCTGATCCTTTTGGATTGGATGCTTCCTGAAATTTCGGGCTTGCAGGTTTGTAAAAGAATTAGAAAAAATAATCAAAAGACACCTATCATTTTCCTGACATCTCGAGACACCTTGGGAGATATTATTGATGGTTTAGAATCTGGAGCAAACGATTACATTAAAAAACCTTTTAGTTTCGAAGAGCTCGTTGCGCGAATTAATGTGTATTCAAGAACAATAGAACAAGAAGATTATTACTTAGGTGATATAACCATCTTTTCTGAAAAGTTTCAGGTTTTCAGGAATAAAACTGAAATTCCTCTGACACAGACTGAATATGAACTCTTAAAATTTTTGGTTAAAAATAAAGGGCTTGTCAAATCACGTACAGAAATTCTCCACCATGTTTGGGGTATCAATTATGAATATGATGCCAATATTATTGATGTTTTTATTAACGGAATTAGAAAGAAACTTGGCATTACCCCAAGTGATGAGAGAATAAAAACAATAAGAGGACGAGGCTTCATTGCGAAAGACGAATAATTTATGCTGAATCTATCATTTAAAGACCGAATATCACTTTATAATCTATTTGGTGTTGCCGTTTTGACACTACTTATATTCTCTGCAATTTATATTACAGTAGCTTTTACTGTTAATTATGATATTAATGAGGAACTGACTCGTGAGGTAAATGTCCACCGGGAAAAAAGTGCGAAGGTAAACGGTAAGATAACACTCGTTCATAAAGAAGAATGGCAGCAATCAGAACACAACACGATGGATATGAATCCTGTGTTCATTCAAATATTCAATGAAAATGGTAAAAGTATTGATAAGTCTCCCAATCTTGAGCAAAAAGATCTTATACTACATCCAGAGGCTACCGAAGAAAAATTTATAGATTCTCAATTGGATTCGGTGCCAATCAGACAAATACAGATCAAACTTGAAGAGGATGGACAAAGTTTCGGACACACCGTTATTGCAATGTCGATAAAACCACAATACCGTGTTTTGAATAGTTTACAGTATATTTTAGTGATAACCTACATTCTCTTCCTGCTCATTCTATTTTTTCTGACTCGTTATATCGCCGGTCGAAGTATAAGTCCAGCCCTTGTCATTATGCAGACAACCAAAAATATCACTGCTCACAATCTTAAAGATAGAATCACTCTTCCTGCTAATAGAGATGAACTATATATATTATCTGATAATATTAACGAACTTCTCAATAGAATTGAAAACGCAGTTCTTCGTGAACAACAGTTTACAACTGATGCCTCTCATGAGCTTCGAACACCATTGGCAATTATACAGACAACACTTGAGTTGCTTGTTCGTAAACCGCGAGAAACTGAAGAATATGTCTTGAAAATAAAATCTTGTATTGAAGAAGTTAATAGAATAAATGGGATGGTGAGTCAGTTGCTGATGCTTGCAAGATTCGAAAATTTTGACACAAATTTCCAACTCCTCCCTATCGCAATCAACCAATTGATTGACAGAGCAATAACTAGGAGCAAAGAAAAAATAAATACCAAAAGCATCAAAATAAACAATTCAAACATGAAAGAATATTTTGTCTTATCACATGAATCAATGCTTTCAATTATCTTTGACAATATCATTTCAAACGCTGTTAAATATTCAAATAATAATGGTGAGATAAACATTCAGCTTGAAAATAAAGGAGATTGGATTTATTGTACGCTGAGTGACCATGGTATCGGAATTTTGTCTGATGATTTGGATAAAATCTACGATCAATTTTACAGATCCGAAGCCAATGATCATCGTCATATCAAAGGTAGCGGACTAGGACTTTCTATTGTAAAGAAGATTAGCTTATTACTAGGTATACAGATCGACGTACAATCAAATAAAGGAAAAGGCACCGACATTCATCTGAAAATTCCGCGATTTAAAATGTAATATTCTGGCCGAATTTTAATAATTTCAATAAAATATGTTTTTATAATCAAGTTCTATCTATGATAAAACTTGAGCGGAAATCGAACTATAAAAATTGTTATTAGAATAATTAGAGAAGGTTGAAGTTTATAAAAATTATTATGTTAAATTGCTTAATCCTATTGCTACAACCATCTTGATAATGGTGAGAGGAATATATTTTTTGCTTGATCTGCAAGATTAATATTTGTAAACATATGAAATGATAAATCAAGTATTTTATATATTAGAACTTTATGTTTCATCTTTAATGTAGCTCTGCTTAATTTTCATTAATTCATTTTTCTGTTCATTAATGAGGTTTTCTAATTCATCAAACATAAATTCTATTATTTTAATATTATCATCTGATAACTCAAAATTATTTAAATCCAACACTCCATTGGGAAACTTGTCACTCATAACTTCAAGAAAATTAATCGCATCCCCACTAAGAAATTTTTTATTTTCTTTTAGCCATTCTTTATCTTTACTTAATAAGTATTTGTACAAATTCATTTGAATTATTTTATCAAAAACTTCTTCTGAGTTGTTTTTACTAAGCCCGCAAAAGAAGCCCATTGATTTTTATAAGTTATGTTCCTATTTCTACCAAGCCAACGTGGTAAAACATTTAATTCTTGTTCTTTATTTAGAGCTTGTAATATTTCTATAATTGGTTTTAAATTTTCCAAAGGCTTTGTAATGCTTTGAATATGCACATAAAATTTCTATTTAAGCTAAATATATCTGTTTATAAATGGCGATATAACAAACTTGAACTAAAATATGTGTGCGATTTACTTACCAATTGGAATTATACCAAATATTAATTGGAATTTAAGATAAATTATACTATATTCACCTAAAAATCAAAACATTAATGTAAAAACTATCATTATGCTAATAGCAGATTTATATATAAGAGTATCAACCGATGAACAAGCAGACAAAGGTTATTCACAAAGAGATCAGCACGAAAGATTAGAAAAATATTGCAATCAAAATCAAATAACGATTGGGCAAATAATATTTGAAGATCATTCGGCAAAAAACTTTAACAGACCTGAGTGGACAAAATATATTAATTATCTAAAAAAAAGAGGTCTAAAATCAAATTTAGTTTTATTTACAAAGTGGGATCGCTTTAGCAGAAATGCTGGCGATGCTTACCAAATGATTAAGTTGCTGAACAAAAACAATATATCTCCTCAAGCTATTGAGCAACCTTTAGACATGTCTGTCCCAGAAAATAAGATGATGTTAGCAATTTACCTGGCCGCTCCCGAAGTTGAAAATGACCGCAGAGCTCTGAATACTTTTTACGGGATGAGAAGGGCACAGAAAGAAGGCAGATTAATGGGAACTGCGTCTTATGGCTACGTCAATAAGTGTACTGAAGACGGGAGAAAATATGTTGGACTTAAGGAACCAGAAGCATCAAATATGCTCTGGGCATTTAATGAGATTGCTAAGGGTAAATATACTACGAATCAAATCAGGTTAAAGATGAATGCTTTGGAAGGAGCAAACATTAGTAGTACATCATTTTACAGGGCAATCAAAAATCCAATGTATTGTGGCAAAATATTTATTAAAGCTTATAAAGATGAAGAAGCTTGCCTTGTAGATGCGACGCACGAAAGTTTAATTTCTGAGGCTTTATTCGACAAAGTTCAAAGAGTTCTAAGTGAAAAAACTTGGGAAGAAAGACCACAAGGAAAAGTAATTGCCAACAATCATTTTCCCTTAAGAGGTTTTTTGAAATGTCCAAAATGCGGAGGGCACATTACAGGTAGCGGATCAAAAGGAAAGAAAAATATTTATTACTATTATCATTGCAATTCTAAATGTGGTTACAGACACAATTCTGATTTAGTTAATTGTACGTTCGAAAGAGAGTTGAAAAAATTCGAATTTAATGTCGGATTTAGTAATTTAATAAAAGAAATTCTTCTAAGTAATTTTAAAAATATTGAGCAAAATCTCAATGCGCAGAAAAGAGAAATCTCTACTAAAATTACAAATTTGACTAATCGTTTAGAAAGTGCTCGTGAAAAATACTTGGAGGATAAATTAGATTTTGAAGATTATCAGATAATTAAAAACGAAAGTAAAAAAAAGATTGACGTACTAGAAATTGACTTGCAAAATCAAAAGTTAAACCGTACAAATACTGACATCAAAAACAAACTTCATCAGACCCTACAAATTTTACCAAATCTCTCTCAAATCTATACTAAAGGTGATGATGACACAAAAAAAACACTAATGTGTTCGATTTTTAGTGAAAAACTCGAATTTGCAGAAAATACGTTTCGAACACCCCAGCTCAACTCCGCACTATCATCTATCTTACTAATTAACAACATTTTACAAAGTAAAAAAAAAGGAAAAATCACTGATAAAAGTGACTTTTCCCTTAGAGTGACCGCGAAGGGATTCGAACCCCCAACCCTCAGAGCCGAAATCTGATATTCTATCCAGTTGAACTACGCAGCCTACTTTTATAAATGATAAGTGATCCATTTATCATTTAGCAATTATGTTTAGAAAGTAATCTTCACGCCGGCCAAAACCTGTGCTCCCAAAACTTTGTAGCCCAAGTAATTCTGATATTTGGCGCCAAGAAGATTATTTCCGAGTGCGAAAATACTGAAATTTTTGTGAAGTTTGTACTCTGCCGAAAGATTAATATCAGCATAACCACCAACTTTTTCATTTGTATTTTCTGTAGAAGTATAGCCGTTGAAAATAATGTCGCTCGGAGTCACCTGATAAGAATTTGAAGTTCTGTCAGTTACAAAATATCCCTTGAAGCCAAGTGCCAGTTTTTTCTCCAGCATCGTATATTTTGCACCAAGATTAAATTGTAATAAAGGCTTATAATAAACTTCCTCCAGATTATCCAATTTGTATTTCATAAAATGCAAACCTGCATCCACAGTCAGATTTTCCATCGGGAAAGCCTGCAAATCTCCTTTGATTTCCATCAGATTTCCACTGTCATAAACTGAACTAAATGTATTTGCGTAATCAAATCCTGATCTTTCGACAGAAATTGTGTTATCAAACAAACCATTATTAACAAAAAACTGCGCATTAATCACTTTGCTGAAACCTGCGTTTACATCGTATTTGAACATTTGGCTGATGTCGCCTTTCAAACCGAAATAGAAATGGTATTTGTTTTCAGTTGGTGTCAAAAGCAGATCTGAGATCAAAAATGGATTTTCTTCCAACAGATTTCCGTAGGTATTCAGCTTCAAACCACCGTCGATTCCTCCATAGAATTTGAATTCGTCAGCTGCCACAACCAAAACTTCTGCTCGCGGAAACCAATAGAATTTGCTTCCTTTATTTTGAGTATTAATATCTGATAATTTAGAATTAAGAAAACTGAAATCCGACCCGATCAACAAATAAGATTCGCCTTTGTAGAAAGTGACTTTTGGCGATAAAGTGAAATTCAGTTGATTCGAATTATTTTGATTGAGCAATTCAAATTTAGAATTCACGGTTTCCAAATCTATGCCCAAATCTGCGTTTGCAATGATTTCATTGCTAATTTCAAAATCGTGTTTCGACAAATTAAGTTCAACATTCGCATAACTTTCTTTCGCATTAAAATGGTCGCTAAGGAAATACGATCTCACTTTCACATTATTCAAAATCTCGTTGGAATAATGGTCATAAGAGGCATTCACGCTGAACTTATTGACTTTTTGCTGTAAATCCAAATCAGAATTTTCAGACGTCAAAGCATAGATTCCGTAGTAATTGTAATTATTAAAACCATAATTCGCGTCCAGATTGTACTTGCCTTTTTCCGCATAGATGTTCGCATAAGCACCAATCTTTGCTTGACTGCTTTTGGAATCCCAATCGTAATCTTTCTTAAGTCCAGACGTGGATAAATAATGAACATCCGCTCCTACTTCTACATTTTCCTGAACTTTTCCGGAAATATTCGCATCTGCTAAGAATTTTCCATAATTTCCGTAACCCAATCTGAAATAGTTGGACTGAAAATCATTGTTGAATTTTGGAGAAATATCTTCGCTTTGGATTTCGGTCGTTTTGAAATCAGAAACCGGCGGAACATTCACAATATCGTATTTCAGATTGAGAGAATCTTCCTTCTCTTTGTTTTCCGGCGGATAATTTTTTTCCTGAATGACAGACGTTTTCTTCTTCTCGATCTTCTTAACTTCAGGTTCACGTTTTCTGTTCAGGATTAGTTGCTCTTCTTTGATCTGAGCTCCGATTTCCGAAATTCCGAAAGTTCCTAAAAATGCCAGAACGGCGATATATTTCAGTTTGTTCATTTTTTTATATTTAATGATTAAAAAATTATAATATTAGCAGTAGTAATTTTTGAATCTTTTAATCATTTAATTTTTTAATTCTATTTTACTTCTTGATCTGCGCCTTCACTTCCTTCGCTTCCGCCACAACTTCTGGGAAGTCACCGTAATTATTGATGATCTCGTCCAAAGTGTAACTCGCCTGGTAATTGTCCTTCAAAGCCAAATAATTTTTCGCCATAATCACCAAAGCTTTTGCACCCCAATATTCTTCGGAAGCATAATTGTTTGCCAGTTTGAAAATCGTTTCATTGGACGATTTGAAGGCTTTTCCTTTGTTTTGATAGAGGGCTTTTGCGTAAAGAGCTTCCGCCGCAACTTCTGTATTGGAGGATTTTTCTAAAGCTGTGTAAGCTGTTTGCGCCTCTTTATCTTTCGATTGTTGCATCAGACTTCTCGCTTTGATGACTTTCGCCTGTTCCAATGTGGCTGCAGAATTTTTAGAATTTGAGATGACGGCATCCGCGTATTTTTCAGCTTCGGCAAAGTTCTTTTCGTCCGCGTAGATTTTCATTAATTCAATCGAAGCGAAGTTTTTGATATTCACATTCGTGGAGTTGGCAACTTGTTCCAGATATTTTTTCGCATCTGCAATTTTGTCCTGCGAAATATAGATCTGAGCCAATCGAACCTGCGCATCTTGCTGAAAATCATTCTGGAAATCGGCAACATTTTGCAACGGCAACATCGCTTTGTCAATTTGTTTTAATTGATAATAACTTTCACCCAACTCATATTGAGATTTGAAAAGATTGTCGCCACTTGGACTTTGATCCAGATATTTCTCGTAATAAGAAACAGCTTTCGTGTAATCTTTCTTGCTGAAACTTTCCTGCGCCAGATTAAAATTAATTTCATTGATTTCTGAACTGTCCACTTTCACATTAAGACCTTTTGCAAATTGTTCGTAACCGGCAACGTCGCCTTTTTTCACGAAAGCAGGTTTGGAAGCCAAAACGATTTTCTCTGCAAACGCTGTATTTTTATATTGATTTGCTAAAAGCTGGAATTCAGCGATTGCTTTATCCGTTTGATCCTGATCGATGTAATTCTGAGCTCTGTAAATCTGGGAATTCGCTACCAGATCTTTGTCTGGACTTGATTGAATTACTTTATCGAAGTAAGAATTTGAATTATTGAAATCGTCATTCTGCGCATAAGCCGTTCCGATTTCATAGTTCGCATCATCAACATATTCAGAGTTTGGATATTTTGAAATTAAGGTTTTTAGCTCCGCAATTTTCGCAACCGTATCACCTTTGAAACCAAGAGCTAAAGATTTTTGATATAAGGTATAATCACTCGCATTCTCCGTTTTATTATAGATCTCCAAAGCTTCATTCAACTGATTGTTAGCATAATAAGTATCAGCCAAACGCAATTCTGCATCCGCTTTGAATTCCTGTTTCGGGAATCTCAGATATTCCTTAAAATATTCCTGAGCCGAAGCAAAATCCTTAGCTTTGAAATAAGCGTAACCTAAATCGTAATCCAACTGTTCACGTTCCGGGAAACCTTCTGCCGTTTCGTTTTCGAGTTTTGTGTAAGTCGAAATCGCTGATTTGTAATCGCCTTTTTGATAGTAAGTCTGACCCAACCAATATTGCGCTTTCTTGTAAAATTCTTTATTGAGATTAGATTGAAGACTTTGTTTGAAATAAGTTTCAGCAACATCAAAATTCCCTTTGTTGAATTCCTCAGAACCCAAAAGATAGGAAACCTCCTGCTCTATTTTCTTGGTCTCGTTCGTTTTCTGGTTGAGCTTCCCGAGCGCTTCTAAAGTCGCTTTGTAATCTCCGGAATACAGATAAGATTTCACGAGAAGCGATCTCATTTCCTGAGTTTTTGCACCGCTCGGATATTTATCAATATATCTTTGGATTACTTTTGATGAATTTTCAAATGGATTTCCCAGTTCGTAACTCAGTTTCGCATATTGTTCCAAAGCCAATTGCTGAACTTTCGGGTCATAATTCATTTGTGAAGAATTACGATACGCCGACAAAGCTTCCTGTTTTTTCCCGGTTTCCAAATACGCATTTCCCAATTGGTAGTAAGCGTTTTGCGCCAACGGAGAATTGCTGTTGATCAATTGGTTGTAATAGCCAACCGCTTCGTCATTTTTCTTTAACTGAGCGGAAACAAATCCCATCTCGTAAAGGTCAGATTCTGAAGGCGTTTGTTCTTTATCCAAAAATAATTTCAAATGCGGATAAGCTGATTGATAATCACCTTTCATAAAATAACTTTCTCCAACTATCTTATGAATTTCCGTATCGTAACTTGTTGATTTTCCATTATTAAGAAGTTCATTTCCTTCCGAAATCGCAAGGTCATAATTCTTCTGGTTGTAGTACATCTGAACATAATACGGCTTCACGAGATGCGCATATTCTTCATTATTTTTGATCTGGTCAAAATAGATGAAGGCATTATCATTCTGTTTGTCAGCATAATACAAATGTCCGAGCATATAAGAAATCGCAGGTTTGCTGGTTTCATCTGCCGATTTGAAAGATTCTTCCAAAGCCTCGATCGCGCCGGCAGAATCGCCAGTCATAAACTTGGCGTAACCCAACTTCATAATATGTTGCGTGTTTTCCTCCTTGCTCAATTGGTATTGATTGACTTTCTGCAAAGTTTCCAACGCTTTCTCAAAATCCTTTTTAGCCAAATAATAATCCGCCAAAGGTCCATTGGCCTGCGCAAAATATGCAGAATTCGGATATTCTTTCATAAAAGCGTTCAGGCCTTCTTCCGCATATTGTTGTTGGAGGATCACGCCGATCACATTGCTGAAAAACGCTGAAGCTTCTTTTTTGGAATTGCTGAGATTCTTGTTGTAAAAATATTGTTTGGAATATTCGTATTGCGAAGCGTTGTAGATCTTGGTCTGGTAGAGATTATCTGCCAAACCGAAATGATAATCTTCGTTCTTTGTAAAATATTGAGATTGTTGCGCCTCGGAAATCCCGTAAAGAGATAACATCGAAGCGATTATTATTTTTTTTGAATTCATATAGATTTTCAAAATTAATGTCATTCTGAGTTTGTCGAAGAACGGCTTCAACAAAGTTTATTCATTTTCAACGAAAATAGGGAAAAGATATTATTTAAGGGGAATTTAAAACGCTTTTTTTAAAATTCAGAAGTTTTATTATAACTCAAACCGATTATAAAGTTTTTAATTAAAATCAATTTTCATTTAACAAATTCTTAACAGAAACATCAAATTTTCTTTATATTTGTTACTTTCATAAAAATTTAAGCTTTGATAAACTCACTTTTCAGAAGGAAATCTACAAATACAATTATTAACCAAGGCGGTGATGGTGAACACTCTAGCCTGAACAAAGTTCTAACAGTCAAGGATTTAACGTTCTTCGGGATTGCAGCTATTATTGGCGGCGGAACATTCAGCGCGATTGGAAATGCTTGTTTTTCCGGTGGTCCTGGCGTGGTGATTTTGTATGTAATTTGTGCAATTGCCTGTGGATTTACTGCTATGTGTTATGCAGAATTTGCATCCAGGGTTCCGGTTTCGGGGAGTGCATACACTTATGCTTATGTGTCTTTCGGAGAAATTTTTGCGTGGATCATCGGCTGGGCTTTGATTATGGAATATTCTATTGGTAATATTTACATTGCGTTTTCCTGGAGTGGTTATTTTACAAATTTGCTTGAAACATTCCATATTCATCTTCCCGAATGGCTCACCATTAATTATCTCTCTGCTAACGAAGCTTTTACAAGCAGCAAAGGAGATGAAGGACTTGCGGCGTGGAAGAATGCTCCTATAATTGGGAATTTGAGAATTATCTTTGATTTGCCAGCTGTTATCATCAATGTTTTGATTACTTATTTGGTTTACAGAGGTGCTAAAGAATCCAGAAATTTCAGTAATATAATGGTTTACATTAAGTTAGCTATTATTGTTTTAGTCATCATCGTTGGTGCTTTTTATGTGGATATTGAAAACTGGACGCCATTTATGCCGAATGGTTTCGGCGGTGTGATGGGCGGCGTTTCAGCTGTTTTCTTCGCTTATATCGGTTTCGATGCTGTTTCTACTTTGGCAGAAGAAAGCAAAAATCCTCAGCGTGATCTGCCAAAAGGAATGATTTATTCATTGGTAATTTGTACGGTTGTTTATATCATTTTAGCCTTAGTTTTGACCGGAATGGTTTCTTATCAATTGCTTGGCGTGAGCGATCCTTTAGCCGAAATTTTCGCTTTGAAAGGTGTGAAATGGATGCTTTTCATCGTATCTATTGCTGCAGTTGTGGCGATGACAAGTGTGATGCTGGTTTTCCAACTGGGACAGCCAAGAATCTGGATGACAATGGCAAGAGATGGTCTGATGCCTAAGAAATTTGCTGAAATCCATCCTAAATTCAAAACGCCTGGGTTTGCAACAATTGTGACTGGACTTGTTGTTGGACTGCCTATATTTTTCACGAATGAAAATTTGGTTTTGGACTTTACAAGCATTGGGACTTTGTTTGCATTTGTACTCGTTTGCGGTGGCGTTTTGATGCTGTCTCCACAAAGCGAAGCCGAATTAGCAGAACGTGCTACGAAAGGGAAATTCAGAATCCCTTACATCAATTCAAAATTCATTTTTCCTGCCTTGGTAATAGTTTCCGCAGGAGTGATTCAATATTTGTTTCCGTCATTTTTTTCAGATACTTTTAGATTTTCCAAAGAACATTTTGCCACCAATATTTCTATGGTTGTGTTCTTTATTCTTTGTATCGTGATGAGTGGTCTGGCTTTTATAAAAAATCTTTCATTAATTCCTTTGCTTGGATTAGTTTCCTGCTGTTATCTTCTTACCGGAATGGCAGTTTCCAACTGGAAATGGTTTGGCATTTGGCTTGTAATAGGCTTGGTAGTTTATTTTTCTTACGGTTATAGAAACAGCAAACTCAGTAAATAGTATAAATTTAAATTCTTGAAATAAATTAGTTTTTAAGTTAATCTCAATGAAAAATTTTATCAAAAGTAATATTTCTCAAGACTCTCTTGCTCTTTTACTTACTCAGGCTCCCATTGCATTATCTATGTTGATGGGGGATGATTTTGTAATCAAAGTTGCAAACCCGCAGATATTGGAACTCTGGGGAAGAGAGCCAGAAGTAATTGGTCTTAAACTTATCGAAGCTTTGCCGGAGATCAAAGATCAGCCATTTTTGAATATTTTAAAGGAAGTTAAGAAAACAGGAATTCCCTACAAAGGCTATAAAGAATTGGCTTATCTTATCAAAAATGGAGAGAAAACCGCTTGCTATTTTGATTTCATCTACTCACCAATTTACAACGATGACGAAACTGAAATCCTCGGCGTAAGCATTGTAGCAACTGATGCTACAGAAACGGTCTTAGCCGAAAAAAATCTTGCAGAAACTGAGTATAAATTTGAGACTCTTATTAAAGAATCGGACTACTCTATCGGATTGTACAAAGGCATAGATCTCATCGTGGATATAGCCAATGATTCTATGTTAAAAACCTGGGGTAAAACAAAGGATGTCATCGGAAAAAAATTAGAAGATGCCTTGCCAGAGCTCAAAGGTCAGCCATTTTTACATATCTTGAAAAATGTGTTTGAAACCGGAGAAACTTATTCTGCAACGGAAGACCAAGTCATGCTTTCAATAGACGGAAAACTGGAAACTTTCTATTATAATTTCTCTTATAAACCCTTGAGGAATAAAGAAGGTGAAGTCTATGCAATTCTCAATTTTGCGGTGAATGTTACAGATCTTGTGCTTGCCAAAAAACAAATCGAGGAAAACGAAGAAAAATACAGAAATCTTGCAGATAGTCTCCCTAATATTGTATGGACTGCTGACAAAGAAGGCTTCATAAATTACTACAACAAAAGATGGTATGATTATACAGGATTCGAAGGTCTGGACAGCCGGGAAAATGCTGCAAAAAAAATCCTTCATCCCGATGATTTGCAAAAAGCAATTGACATCTGGCAAACCAGCAGACAGACCAAAAGCGCTTATGAGATAGAATATCAATTCAAAGACCGGTCAAAAGATGGTGCTTACAGATGGCATCTGGGCAGAGCAATTCCTATCAAAGACAAAGATGGCGAAGTGATACAATGGATTGGTACTTGTACAGATATTGATGAATTCAAGCAATTCCAGCAGCAGAAAGATAATTTTCTTGGTATTGCGAGTCACGAGCTTAAAACGCCGCTTACAAGTCTCAAACTCTATTCGCAATTTCTTGAGAAAAACCTCAGAAAGAAAGAAGATGATAACAATGCAACGGTTGCACTGAAGATGGATGAGCAAATCAACAAACTGAATAATCTGATTAATGACCTTTTGGATGTGACGAAAATCCAGAATGGGAAAATCCTTCTTAATGATTCTGAGTTTGATTTTCAGCACTTGGTAAATGAAGTAGTGGAAGAACAGCAGATGAGTACAAGACATAAAATTGAAGTAAATTCTGATCATTCTATTGGTAAAATTTATACTGACAGGCACCGCATCTCTCAAGTAATGAGCAATCTTATCAATAATGCTATAAAATATTCTCCAAACTCAGATAAAATACTAATATCAAGCGAGTTAACAGAAAACAACACCATACTTTTCTCCGTGAAAGATTTCGGAATTGGGATTCCTGAAAGCAAAAAAGATAAGGTTTTCGAGCAATACTACAGAGTCAGCGGCAGTAAAGAACATACCTTTCCGGGACTTGGTCTGGGACTTTATATTTCATCAGAGATCATAAAAAGAACTGGTGGCAGGATTTTTGTAAATTCAGTAGAAGGTAAAGGATCTGATTTTTGTTTCGAGATTCCTAAAATCAATAAACCTGTTTAATTATTACAAAAATATACAAATGTCAAAAAAAATAGTAGTCGTAGATGATAGCCCAGCCATTTTGGATTCAGTTAAACTGATGCTGAATATGGAAGGTTATGAGGTGGACAATTACGAAAGAGGTTCTGAAATGTTTAATGCACTTTCAACTTCTTCCAAACCAGATGTCATACTGATGGATATGTGGCTTTCCGGAGAAGATGGCCGAGATATATGTAAAATGATAAAGCAACACGCTGAATTTAAAAATATTCCTGTTGTGATAATGTCTGCCAGCCGTGGTTTGGGAGACACTGCAATAGAAAGCGGCGCCATAGATTTTATTCCAAAACCTTTTGACCTTGGAGAAATCGTAGAAAAGATAAGATATTATTCAGAAAAAGCTGTATAATAAATAAAAAGAGCAGTTTAATTTTAAGCTGCTCTTTTTTAATTTAATTGATTTAAAAATCAACCGTTTCTGGATTCAAACCGGAAAAACCTGTTTGTTCTAAATTTTTTAAAGCTTTCATATCATCTTCAGAAATTTTAAATCTTTCAAAATGAAGATTGTTTTTAATATTTTCAGGATTTTCTGATTTTGGTAAAACAACAACACCCGATTGCAGACAAAACTGAATGCATAAAATAGCAGGTGAAACACCATAATGATCTGCAACATTTTTAAGATCCTGATCTTTCAATAATCTTCCGGAACCAATTGGGCTCCAAGCTTCGATTACAATCCCATTCTCTTTAGAATAATTTACCGTCTCTTCCTGAGTATATCCAGGATGGAATTCGATTTGGTTAACTGCCGGAATGACTTCTGCTGTTTCCAAAAGTGCTTCCAACTGAGACTTAGTAAAATTGCAAACACCAATAGTCTTCACAACGCCAGATTTGTATAATTCTTCCATCGCTATCCACGTTTCCGCATTGATCTCTTTCCAGTTATCAAATTGTTTCGCATTTGCCGGCCAATGAATCAGAAGAAGATCGAGATAATCTGTTCTTAGCTTTTTTAGGGATTGTTCTAAAGACTTTTTTACGCCCTGAGTACTTCTGTTGCTGTTCCAAATCTTAGTTGTAATGTAAAGATTTTTTCTGTCGATCCCAGATTTTTCTATCGCTTCACCTATTTCGGCTTCGTTTCCGTAGATATCTGCGGTGTCAATATGCGTGTATCCGGCTTCTAAAGCCAATTTTAAAGTTTTCTGAACGCTCTCCGTCGTTTGCCAGGTTCCAAAACCAATTTCAGGGATTTCGGTTCCGTTATTTAGAATGACTTGTTTCATTTTATATAATTTTTATTTCTGAAAGCCAAAATTACGCCATGAGAAACAGATATTAAAATAATTCAACTGATGCAAGAATCAAAAAATAATGATGATAATTATACCGATATTTTATAAATTTGAACTATGGAAAAACAGGAATTCGGATTGCTGGGAAAGAATATTTCTTACTCATTTTCAAAAAAGTACTTTGAGGAAAAATTCAAAAAACTATTTTTAAAAAACCATTCATACAACTTTTTTGATATTTCTGAAATTGAAGGTTTGAAATCAATAATAGAAAATCAGAATCTTGTCGGGATGAATGTCACGATTCCTTACAAACAGACAATTATTCCGTTCCTTGATGAATTGAGCGAAGAAGCTGCACAAATCGGCGCTGTGAATTGTGTAAGTTTACAAAACGGTAAAAAGGTGGGTCACAATACAGATGCTTTCGGTTTTGAAAAGACGCTGCTTATTAATAAGAAAGACCATCATAAAAAAGCACTCGTTCTGGGAGATGGCGGCGCTGCAAAAGCTGTGAGATATATTCTTGATAAGCATAATATTGGACACAAAACCGTATCCAGAAAATCCGAAATCAATTTTGAAAATCTTTCAGAAGATTTGGTGAGAGATTCATTATTAATTATCCAAACTACGCCGGTCGGAACTTTCCCGAATGTAGATGATTGTGTTCCGTTTCCGTTTGACGCAATTACGGATCAACATTATGTGATCGATCTGATTTATAACCCATCAGAAACGGCTTTCCTTAGAAAATCCGCAGAAAAAGGCGCAACAACTTTGAACGGTTTTTATATGCTGGAGCAACAGGCTGAGAAAGCTTGGACGATTTGGAAGAGTTAATTTATAAATAATCCTTAATCACCTTCCAACTCTCCAGTTTCGCCTCAAACTTAACCGTATGAAGCGGGCTTGTAGAAGGCAAAACTATAATCGGAATTTTAAAATTTTTACCAAGGATTTTTGTGAGATTTTTATAAGACTTTTGTCCGTTGCAAAATATCACTTTAATTTTTGGATGATTTTCAATTAATTCGGAAATGTTATTGTCGATTTCAGCCTTAATTTCAGTGTCACTACTACCTTTTCGTTCACAACTTTCTATGACATCCCAAAGTGCAATATTATTATCTTTTATTAGATTAATTCTGGTTTTATAATCATCAGAAAATTCCTCATCAAAAAGCTGAAACATAATTCTCCAAAATTGGTTCTGCGGAAACGCATAATATTGCTGCATTTGCAAAGATTTTGCGCCAGGCATTGATCCAAGAATCAATATTCCGGAATTCGCATCTACAATTGGCGGAAAGGAATTAATTCTGTTCATTTATTTCAAATTATCTAAAATCTTAAACAAAGCATTGCTGATGTTACCGCCCTGATAATTATTAAGAATAACAGAAAACACATAGTTTTTCCCACTTTTAGAAGTCTGATAACCCGCAAAAGACTTGCTGTCCTTGATGGTTCCGCTTTTCATTTTGATGCCGTTTTGTGTAGGGAATCCTTCATAAAAAGCGTCAAACCAATTTTGTTTTTTGGAATATAACAAAGCCTGAACCTGCGCTTTTGCAGAAACATAATTCTGTGGCGAAAGTCCGCTTCCATCAGCGAAATTGATCATATTTGGATTGATTCCTTTCGATTTCCAAAAGTCTTTAAGAAAGTCAATGCCGGTTTCAAAACTTGGATTGTTGCGCTTTTCTTTTGCCATGGTTTTGATCATAGTTTCTGCGTAAAGATTGATACTTTTCCGCATCAGCCAATAAACGATTTTATCTAAAGTTGGCGATTTGTATTCAAGAATGACATTTGTTGTCGGCGCTTTTGAAACTGATTTCCCTTCCAGTTTTTCATTGTAATAAGTGGTCACCTTCCCGGAAACAGAAATTCCGTTTTCGTCCAGCAATTTTTTAATTTCAACTGCCAGCTGCATTGGTGGATTTGGCGTTGCGCCCGAAACAGTCGTAACTTTTCCCGAAGGTAAAGTTCCATTAATCATCGCTGTTTCGGAATGCGGCGCCGTGAAGATCAGACTTTGGTCAGAGCTTCCGCCGGTTTTCAGTTCATTGATCCAATCGACATTTTCAAGATCATAAGAATAAGTCATGATTTGATTTCCATTGATATTAATATCAAACTGATTCTCTCTCCAATTCACACCAAAAGTTCCTGCCCCATAATAATTCCCGAGATCATTCCAAGGCCAACCGCCGGGCGTACTTTGAAAATCGAAATAAGAGTCATCAACGATTAGGTTGCCTGATATTTTCTTGATTCCAGATTTGTTGATGGCTGCCAATAATTGTTGTTTGAAATTCTCCGGTTTGTAGTTCTCGTAACGCCAAGTTCCCAAAGTTGGATCACCATTGGAAGTGATGTAAAAATCGCCATCCAAAGTTCCATTTGATATTTTCCCGGAGTATGAAGCTGTAGTTTTGAACTGATAATTCTTCCCAAGCGTTTCCAATGCTGCAGCTGAAGTAAAAATCTTTTGCGTACTGGCTGTAGAATGTCCTTTGTTCCCATTATATTCATAAATCAGATTTCCATTTTCATCCGACACATAAAAAGAAAGATTGGCTGACAAAGCGTTGGAAGTTGACAGCATTTCTTTGACAGATTTGTCCAGATCAGCAGAAACGGATTGTGAAAAATACGTTTGTGAAATAATAAATGGAATTAAAAGGAAATACTTCATTCTGATTTTTCATCAAAACTAATGATTTTTAAGCTTGAAGTCAAGATTAAAACTTCAAGTTTATCAACTCTAAACAATTAAATTCATGTTAAAACCAGAATCAACTTTCACTACAAAAAGTTTATTAATTAACTTTGATAAAAATCAAAACATGCCGAAGAAGAATCGAAAAAAAGAAGAACTGTACAATGTCATCACACACGGTTTCGGCATGGTCTTGTCGCTTGTTGCTTTGATTCTGATGATTTATTATTCTGTTATTAGTGAAAATGTAATTGCTATTGCTTCATCATTAGTTTTTGGAATTAGCTTAATTCTGCTCTACTCTGCTTCCACCATCTATCACGCTGTTTACAAACTAAAATGGAAAAAGATCTGGCAAAAAATAGATCATCTCAGTATTTATCTTCTTATCGCCGGAACTTATACGCCTATTGCTTTATTAGGTTTGAAGGGCGTTTGGGGCTGGAGTATGTTTGGACTGATCTGGGGAATGGCCTTGATTGGATTTATCTTCAAATTTTCTCCGCTCCGAAACAATGAGAAGATATCACTTTCGCTTTACGCGTTGATGGGTTGGGCGTCCATTATTGCTATCAAACCGATGATTGAGAATCTTTCTACCGGCGCATTATCATTCATTATTCTTGGTGGATTGTGCTACACTTTCGGGATTTATTTTTATGCTAAAGATAGGAAGCCATTTTACCATCCCATTTGGCACTTGTTCGTTTTAGGGGGCAGCATTATGCATTTTTGTGCGATATTCTTTTTTATTCTTCCTTAGATTTAATCACAATTACCATTACAAAGAATGGCGTCATTCACATCTTGGGATGTGAAGATATATTTTTTTTCAGAATAATTTTTTTCCGGAAATGTAGTCATCAGATTTTTATCGTCCAAAAAATTATATTTTGAATTGATTGATCTATCAAAAATGTTATATTTCTCATTTCCAAAGATCACTTTTACGGAATCTGCTATATAAATTACACTGTCAGCAGGCACTTCAAGTGTTGAAACTTTTTGATTCAAAGATTTAGAAGTTCGAATGATTCTTTCAAATCTATTTCCCCCTCTGTAATTAATTATTTTTTATTGGCAATGAGGTGTCATTTTGATAAATCATAGTGCCATAAGAAATTTCTCCCCTGTCTGTTGGTTCTGTACAACTATAAAGAAATATAGGTATTAAAATATATAATAATATATTTATTTTAAAACTATCTTGTTTGCCAATATTGAAATGTATCATTTAAATAATCTTTTGAGTTTGTAGAGGATCGACTTGTTCTTGAATTTATTTTGATAAAAAAAACCTTTCATATATATGAAAGGTTTTAAAATAAATATTTTATGAATACTATTTTTTAATGAATTTGTGAGTGGTGGAACCTGTTTCGGTACTCACTTTCAACACATAAGTTCCTTTTTGAAGATCCTGAACGTTTACTTTGTTATCAGAAGATACAGCTACGTTTCTTACCAATTTACCTGAAAGATCGTAGATATCAGCAGAATTGATTGTAGCATTAACATCGATATTCAACACCTCCGCAGTTGGGTTTGGATAGATTGAAACTGCTTTTTTAGTTACATCAGAAACCGATTGAGTTGGAACAATACCTACAACTTTGAAATCATCTACAAGTAATGCAAACTGGTCATCAGAAACACATTGAATAGCGATATAAACATCTTTTCCTGCGTATGCATCCAAGTTAAAGCTATATTGTACATATTCAACCAAAGGCTCAGTCACGACTAATGCTGTATTTACTTTAGTAAAACTTGCAATATTAGTATCTGTTGTAGAAACTAATACATTGAATTTTTCCTCACCATATAATTCATTAATTGGTTTTGCCCAGAACGATACGACATTAGCTGAAGTTCCTAATTTAACTTGTGGACTAATTAGCCAGTCATTATTCCAAGGCGCCGAAGTTGCGTTGAAACATGCCATCACTTTATTTCCAGAATAAGCATCAAATTGCGCACTTGTTGGTACAGTAGGCGTAATTCCTTGCTTATTAAAAACAATAAATGCTTTTGGAACAGCTTGATTCGGAAATTGAGATCCGTTAATTGTATAGGAATTTTTCAAATCTATATCTCTTACCGTCCAGTTTCCCATAGTACCATTTGTGTACGCAAAATCTGTGTAAGTCTCAAAACTATCTTCGAAAATAACAGTTTGTGCGTTCATTGAATTGAAAGCCAATGCTAAAGCACTAGCAAAAAGTAATTTTTTAATCATAATAAATTTATTTTATTGCCTCAAAAATAGGGATAATTATTTAGTAATGACGAAACTTTAACATTCTTGCAAATCTGCAAATAACAATCTTATTAATTTTAGTATTAATTTTTTAGGTTGTAAATTTGGGGAAATTAAAAATTTAAATTTATGTCTAAAGCCATTTCTCAAGTGCCTTTTGCACAAAACGAACCCGTAAATTCTTATGTTCCAGGTTCCGACGAGGTAAAAAGCCTTATTTCTACTTACAAAAAGATGTGGAAAGAAAAAACCGAAATCCCAATGGTAATCGGTGGAAAAGATATCAAAACAGACAAAAAAATAAAACTGAGCTCGCCTCAGGATCATCAGCACGATTTCGGATTCTATTATGAAGGCAATATGTCACACGTAGATCAGGCGATTGAATCTGCTTTGGCAGCAAAATCAAAATGGAATGCTTTAGGCTGGGAGCACAGAGCTGCAATTTTCTTAAAAGCAGCTGATCTTTTGGCTGGACCTTACAGAGATGTAATCAACGCTGCGACGATGATTGGGCAATCCAAAAATGTACATCAGGCAGAGATCGACGCAGCTTGTGAATTCATAGATTTCTTGCGTTTCAATGTAGAGTTTATGACAGATCTATATTCCGAGCAGCCAGTTTCTGACGCTGGAATCTGGAATCGTGTAGAATACAGACCTTTGGAAGGTTTCTGTTTCGCCGTAACGCCTTTCAACTTTACAGCAATCTCCGGAAACTTGCCAGCTTGTATGGCAATGATGGGAAATGTTGTGGTTTGGAAACCATCTGACAAGCAAATCTATTCTGCAAAAGTAATTATGGACGTTTTGAAAGAAGCAGGACTTCCGGATGGCGTGATTAATATGATCTTTACTGATGGCAAAGAAACTGCTGAGAAAGTTTTGGCGCATAAAGAATTTGCAGGATTACACTTCACAGGCTCTACAAAAGTCTTCCAGGGAATGTGGAAAATGATAGGTGACAATATTCACAACTACAAATCTTACCCAAGAATCGTTGGAGAAACTGGCGGAAAAGACTTTGTAATGGTGCATCCGTCTGCAAACATCGAAGCGGTTGCAACTGGTTTGGTAAGAGGTGCTTTCGAATATCAAGGTCAAAAATGTTCTGCAGCTTCCAGAGCTTACGTTCCAAAATCCATTTGGAATGAAGTAAAAGCGGCGATGGAAGCTCAAATGAAAACGATTAAAATCGGTTCTCCTGAAGATCCTTCCAACTTCGTGAATGCTGTGATCGACAAAAATTCCTTTGAAAAATGCAAAGGTTACATCGACAGAGCAGAACTTGCAAGTGATGCGACCGTCGTAATCGGTGGAAAATACGACGACAAAAAAGGCTGGTTTGTACATCCAACAGTTATCGAAACCATCAATCCTTATTACGAAAGTATTGTTGAGGAAATCTTCGGACCAATTCTGACTGTTTTTGTTTACGAAGACGAAAACTGGGAAGATACTTTGAAGTTGGTTGACACTTCAACTCAATATTCTTTGACAGGATCTATTTTTGCACAAGATAGATATGCAATTGATGAGGCTTACAAAGCTTTGGAAAATGCTTCCGGGAATTTCTATATCAACGACAAACCTACGGGTGCAGTAGTTGGTCAGCAGCCATTTGGAGGTTCTAGAGCATCAGGAACCAATGACAAAGCAGGTTCCAAAATGAACTTGACGCGTTGGGTTTCCGTTAGAAGTATCAAAGAAACTTTTGTTTCTCCAAAAGATTATAAATATCCATATTTAGGGTAATTTTAAAATAAATCAAGTCAAATTGTCATTCCGCAGGAATCTAAACGTTAATTTTCTAATTGGCAAGATTCTTTCAGAATGGCAATTTGTATTTATAAACAAAATTAATAACAAATGAAAAAGGCATTAATAATAGTTGACGTTCAAAATGATTTTTGCGAAGGTGGTGCTTTAGCCGTTCCAGAAGCCAATAACATCATTCCATATATCAACGGTCTGACGGAGGACAATCAATACGATGAAATCATCCTGACGCAGGATTGGCATCCCGCAAATCACAAAAGTTTCGCATCCAACAACGGAAAAAACGTTGGCGAAACTATCAATCTAAATGGTGTCTCTCAATTTATGTGGCCGGATCATTGCGTTCAGGGAACTTTTGGTGCAGAATTCCATCCGGATCTTAATCGTGAAAAGGTAACACACATTATTCAGAAAGGAAAAAATGTCGAGATAGACAGCTACAGCGGTTTCCAGGATAACAATCATTTTATGAAAACAGGATTGGAGGATTATTTGAAATACCACGACATTCAGTTGGTCGAAATTGTTGGTTTGGCTTTGGATTATTGCGTGAAATTCACTGCGATTGATGCTTTCAATGCTGGATTTATCACTTGTTTACATTTTAATGGGACAAAAGCGGTGAACGTAAGACCAGACAGTGCGAAAAATACGATTTACGATTTGGTTGAGAAAGGAATCACTATTTTAGCTTAAATTTTAAAATTAAACATTTGCGAGCCTGGAATCTGGATGAAATATTATGAATGAGACATTACAAACTTTCTTATTAATTATAATTTTTATAATTGGATTTGGCTTTTCTGTGTTTGAACTCTTCAATATAGAACGAAATTTGAAAAGCAAAAAATTTAAGAATAGAAGAAAAGGTTATAGAGATTTGAAAATTGTAGGTGATACTAATTTTTTACAACTATCAATAGAAATGACTTTGGCTTTCTTCAGGAAAATATTTTAATGGTAAGACTGGAAATTTCCAGTCTTTTTTTATGGATTAAATTTCCGTTTAATTCTAGTTTTATGTCTTGAATAATGAGTTTGTTCGGTATTTTTATCTACCGAAATCACACTGATATTTCCATCAACTTCCAGAATTGCAAGCTTTACATCCGAGATATTTTCCATTCCGTGTTCGTGAACCGACTCAAGAATTTCATCTTCCGAAATCTGTACTTTCTTCAGATTAAATAAAACCAGTTTACCATCTTTAACTAAAATGTAAGGCTGATCTTCTATCAATTCTTTGACAAACTTACTTTTAAAGATAAATTTTTTGACAATAAAATTAGCTACAAACAAAACCAAAGCAGCAACAATTGCGCCTTGTAGACTGCTGTTCGAGCCAACCATCGCATTTTGGACAGCATTACTTATCAGTAATAAAAGAATGACATCGCCCGCATTAAGCTGTGATAATTGATTTTTACCAAAAACTCTTACAGCAATTACCATAAAAAAGTAAACAGCAAGCGAACGAACAACGATGTCAAGAATTGGATCCAAGGTTAAAAAATTTATTAATTAAAGATAGAAAATAAGTTCAATAAGAATTCATACGAAACTTCATTATCTTTGAATTAGAAATTAATATTATAATTATGATCAAGAAATTATTAATAGCATTAAGTTTTTTAACCGTATCACTTATGTTTTCACAAAAAAACAATGACCAAAAGGCTATTTCCGACGCTTCAGAAAAATTGAGACTAGCAATGATAAGTGGCGACAAAACCGTTTTAGAATCTCTAATTCTCCCCGAACTCACTTACGGACATTCCAACGGTCACATTGATAATGCAAAAGAATTCGTAGAAAAACTGGTCAGCAAACAATCCAATTTCCTGACTATCGAAAACACAAATCAATTCATCCAAATTGTTGATAATACAGCAATTGTTAGAAATCATTTGTTCGCCAAAACTGCAGATCTTGGAAAAGAACCCAGCGAAGTGAGTCTGGATATTTTATATGTTTGGTACAAGACTAAAAGTGGGTGGAAATTGTTGGCGAGGCAGGCTGTGAAGAATGAGAAGAAGTAATTTATCGTAATGATTTAAATAAAAATGGATTTAACAGAAAAGCAGATTTCAGAATTTAATAATTTTTATAGTAAGGGTTGTTCATTACAAAAAGGAATAATTTTACTTGATGGTTACAGACCAAAAAGTCTTGGTTTTTTTTCGAAATTAAGAGCCAAAAAAGCAATTAATAATTTTGAAAAAGCCCTAGAAATTTATCCAATAAGTTGGCAATCATTATTTTTTATTGGCAAAATTTATCAGAGATTGAAAGATTATGAAAAATCTTTACTATTTCTTGAAAAAGCGATGTTATATGAGACTGAAAATTACGTACTTCCTCAAGAAGCGTCACTAGTTTGTATGCATTTGCATCAAATAGAAAAGGCTATCGAATATTCAAAATTGTCAATTAAAATAAATCCTGAAAATTTTGCATTACTTGGAAATCATGCGATGAATTTACTAGTTGCTGAATTTGATGATGAAGCTAAAGAGATAATAAAAAAAGCTCTATTATTAAATCCAGAAGATAAAATCAATAAAAGCATTAAACAGAAAATTGAAAATGTAATTTTAAAAAAAGAAAAAAGACCAAATTTTTCTGATGCAATCAAATAACTTATAAATGATTATAACCATTCAAAAAAATCCGCCTCACAGCGGATTTTTCTATTTCGATTTTCTTCTTTTCAACTCTTTATCAATTAGTCCCAATTCCCGTCCGGTTTGTCCGGCAACTGAGGTATTTTCCTGAGCACGTCTCGTAAGATACGGAACCACATCTTTTACAGGTCCATAAGGCAGATATTTCGCGACATTGTAATGTTTGTCGGCAAGATAATAAGTAATGTTGTCACTCATCCCATAAAGCTGGCCAAAATAGATGTGCGGATTGTTGTGCTCCAAATTGTTAGCCTGCATTTTATCCATCACCAACTCGGAGGATTTCTCGTTATGCGTTCCGAAGAAGGCTGAAACTTTATCCAGATTTGCCATCACAAAATCAATTCCCGCGTTGTAATTATCATCGGAAGCTTGCTTGGTTGGTTGGATTGGGTCTGGGTAATTTTGCTCCTCGGCGCGTTTTCTTTCCTTCTCCATATAAGCGCCACGAACAATCTTATAACCAATGAAATAGCCTTTTTCTTTAGCTCTTTCAAGATGTGCGTTCATATATTCCAAACGGCGGGTTCTGTACATTTGGATGGTGTTCCAAACGATGGGTTTTTCCTGGTTGTACTTTTCCATCATTTCTTCACAAAGTTGGTCGGCGGCGTCTTGCATCCAGGATTCTTCGGCGTCAACCATTACTTTTTTGTTGTTCTCGAAACAGAGTTTGCAGACTTCGTCGAAACGCGTCACTACCCTATTCCATTCTTCTTTTTGGCTGGTGGTGAGTTCTTTGCCTTTTCCTACCTCTTCATAAATATTAATTCTTCCAAAAGCTGTCGGTTTGAAAACGATAAACGGAATCGCTGGATTTCCTACTGAAAATCTGATGATATCTTTGATTTCCTTGCAAACCGCATCAAAAACTTCCTCTTCTTCTTTTCCTTCTATCGAGTAATCGAAAATGCTTCCAACGCCACGTTTGAACATCTGTTTTACGACAGACATACTTTCTTCCCGCGTTTCACCACCACAAAACTGCTCGAACAAAGTTTGCTTCACGATGCCGTCCACGAACGGGAAGTTGTTCTTAACTGTGAAATTAAGCAGTGAAACGCCAATATTCGTCAATGCAGGTTGTTCGATGGCCTTGAACATCCAATACGCTTTTCTCAGCTGAGCATCCGTTTTATCGGCAAATGCGAGCTTTGTATCGTTGAAAATACTCATTCTTAGAATTTGTCCCAAAAGTAAATATTATTTCGTTTTGAAAATGAATTTTAAAGCTAAATTTTGTCATCATTTAATCTTTAAACGTCCGACTCTATTTTTGAAAATTACATAAAATTTGATTTATAAAATCCAATCTTTCAGAATTAACAAAAATATCACTTTGATCCTGTGAAAAAATATTATTTCTGATCTTATCTTTGTAAATTATATCTTTGCTGAGATGAGATTGAGGAATGCGTTTTTAAAACAAAGGATTCTATTTGCCAACAAGTTTATTTTTCTGCTGATGCTGACTTGTGGAAGTGTTATGTTTTCTCAAAAACAGTCGGAAACTGAAGATATTTATAAAAATGCGTTGGAAAATCTGTACACTCAACCGGAAAAGACGATTACAGTTTCCGAATATCTTTCAATCAATGCAGATTCTGACGAAGAACGATCCAAGGCTTTGAACCTAAAAGCTGAAGCCCAGATCTTGCAGGGAAATTACATTGTCGCACTAAACGCACTTTTGGAATCCCTTCATTTAAATACCTTAAATGAAGATTCTACAGAGCTTTTGCGAACCAATCTGATTCTCAGTGACCTTTACAGAAAATTAGGAATTATACCAAAAGCGGAAGAACGACTGAATCTGGTTGAAAAAAAAATTAATTATAATCTGAATGACATTCCTGAAAAAATCAGATTTTACATTGATTTTCTTACGACAAAATCGATATTGCTTTGTGAACAAAAAAAGTATAGTGACGCTGTAAAAATCCTGGATATTGATCTGCTGAAAAAGTTTGCAAACCAATTTCCCTATCAAGTTTCCCAATCTTACAGTCAACTGGCGAAGGCTTATTGGATGAATCGGCAGTGGGACAAGTCTTTACATTTTGCCGAAAAAGCCTTGCAACTTTCTGAAAAATCTGGTTTGGAAGAAAACTTTATCGCTTATGCCAAGTTAGATGTTGCAAAAGCAAATTTTATTAAAAAAAACAGACAGCAATATCTTGCTAAGATTCCAAAACTTCTCATTTTGTCTGAAAAAGTGAATGACATCGTTTTGAAGAAAAACATTCACCAGTTTTTGGCAGATGTTTACTTATCTGAAGGTAATAATACCAATTATCAGTTACATAACTTGAAATATCTTTCACTTAATGAATCCATCAATTCGGCTCAGCAAAAAGCCAGTGACCTCATACTTTCGCTTACGGAGAGCGACCTGAAGACAAAGGACGATAAGCAGTACAAAACCAATCATATTTTAATCTGGGTGATCGGACTCGCTGTAGTTATACTTGGTCTGGTATTTTGGTTTAGGCTCAGAACGCGGCAAAACTATAATTACTACAAAGAATATATCAGCAAGCTGAAAAAAACTCAGAAAGAAGCGGAAATAATGATTCCAAGTGACGAACCTGCAGAGGAAATCTCCAAAGTCCCGCAGTTTATTCCTGAAAAAACCGAGCAGATTATCTTGGAAAAACTGCTCGCCTTCGAGAAAGGAAAAGATTTTACCAAAAAAAATCTTACCTTACAATCTATGGCAAAAGAACTGGATACCAATACAAGATATCTTTCGGAAATTGTAAATAAACACAAACAGAAAAACTTCAATTTGTATATCAATGAATTGAGAATCAATTATATTATCAATAAGCTCCGTTATGAACCTTCTTTTCTAAACTATAAAATAAGTTATCTTGCAGAGGAAAGCGGATTTTCTTCCCATACTTCGTTTTCCACCGTTTTTAAAACCGTAACAGGAATTCCTCCTAAAGAATTCATCAACTTTATCAAAAAAGAACTTTCCACAGCCCATTGATCATGAAAATTTTTATTCATAAAATAAAAATGTATTAATAGCCGTAGGTGTTCTTTTGATCATTAATTCACAGCCGCTCTCAGCACAAAAGACGAAAGAACCACATTTGGACTCCCTGTTTCTGATGATGAACTCGAATCCTGACAAGGTGATCATTCTTGGGAAAGAGCTTTATAAAAAATATAAGGGAAATCCAAAAATGGAAATCTCTATCCTCACAATTATCGGCAGCAGCTATTCTGTGAAAAAGGATTATGAAAAAGCGATAGAATATGCCTTTAAAACAAGAGAGATCTCCCAGAAAATTAATGATTATCCCACGCAGATACAGGTAGCAGGATTCATTGGGGAAAAATACCACAATCTCAACATCTACAGCAAAGCAAAATACTACGCTGATGAGGCTTATGAACTGATAGAAAAACATCCTCTGCCCAAATCCCTGAAGTTTTATAAAGGCAACATTCTTTTTTTAAAAGCGCTAATTTATCGCGACGAACTGGGATGCGATTTTGCCAAAACCTATTACAACAAAGCGCTTGAAGTTTATATACCGGCGATGAAAGACCGGGAAATGCTGCGATTTTCAATAGCGGACATTTATAACGAAATTGGAGGCTGTTATTTGGAAGAGAACAAGTTTGAAGCTGCAAAAACATCCTTTGAAAATTCGCTGAATTATGCTGTGAACGGAGATTTTGCACTTCTTAACGCAGAGAGTCTGGCGGGACTGGGCAGAATTCTTTATTTGCAAAAAGATTATGCGAAAGCAAAACAAGAATTTGATAAAGCCATCCTGATCTTAAAGTCCAACAAAGTAGAAAATGCCAACCCGGATGTCTACAAATATATTTCCGAAAATTATTACGCCCTGAATGATATCGATAATCACACCTTCTATCTGAATCTTTATAAGCAAAAAACGAATACCGATATCAGCGCCAAAAAAAAATCCGTCAACCAAATTATTGTAAAAAAAACAGCTGAGGAAAATTCTATAAATGGCAACAGCGGCAAATATTGGATCATCATCATTCTTTGTATTTTGATAGCTTTGGTTCTTTATCAGATATTCCAAACCAGAAGCAAGATCCGAAAACTGAAAAAACAGATTTCCGAAGACGAAGACAGCTCTACAAGATAATATAATCGCAAAGTTCTTTCAAAAACAGTGAATATTTCTTCATTTTTAAAGTATAAAAATAGGAATTACAGGGCTTCCGTTCTATGTTTGTTGCAAAATGAATTATATGAACAAAGCATTAACTTTTTTCTCTTTGCTCAGCTTTCTATTCACCTTTGGACAGACGGATCCGGTCTCTCTTCCGTACTCCAATGGTTTTGAAACAACAGCTGAACAAAATTACTGGTACAACATCAACACAGGCGCAGGCACTCCCTGGGTGATTACCGATGAAACGAGTACCGTTTACCAGCCTTCTCAGGGTCAATACTATGCCCGGGCACAAAGTGATTATGAAAACGGAGGATCGGCATGGCTGATTTCCAAAGGTATCAAGATCGAAGCAGGGCACAATATTGCGCTTGATTTTGATTACCGCTCCAGTTTGAGTACTACTTTTCCTGTAAAATTAAAAGTAGTATTGAAACAGCAACCCATTCCTACTTTGGAAAATTCTACCGAATTATGGGTGAATGAAGAGATCCAGATCAATACGTATCAAAACGTACACAAAACTTTTGAAGTTCCTCAGACAGGTACTTATTATTTGGCTTTTTACTTTTATCCGGATCCGAATCTGGGCTATTTAAGTCTGGACAATATCAATTTGTATGAAGAATTGTGTCCAAAGCCAATTAATATCAAATCACTTCCCGGCCAGACCAGCGCAAACATCTCTTGGGAATCCGCTTCTGTGCCTGATGCCGGATTTGAATATGTGATACAAAGTCCCGGAACTGGTATTCCTACAGGATCTGGAACTCCGGTTCAAGGTTCATCTGCAGTTGCTCAGAATTTGCAGCCGCAAACACAATATGAGCTTTACCTGAGATCTGTTTGTGCAGGTTCAGTGTATGGAAATTGGTCCGGTCCTGTGACATTTAAAACCTATCCGGCAACAACATCCATTCCTGCAAATTTACCTTACAATGAAAGCTTTGAAGGGGAAAGCCGGTGGACACTTCTGGAACCGGTAGTTGGAAATCAATGGGTAAGAAGTGATTCCGATGCTGGCGGTCTTTATGGACCATCAGACGGCGATTATTACCTGAGACATGATGACATCGATAATAATTCAAATTCCTGGGTGATCTCCAGAGGAATCAATCTTCCGGCGGGGAAAGAAATTACGTTGCAGTTTGATTACAAATCGAGTCAGGATGAGTATTATCCTCAAAAAATGAAAGTGGTGGTAAGCAAGGATGCTTTCCCATCTGGAAATGCGGTCGAGATTTGGGATAACAATTTTATCCAGAATTCAAATTACACGACTGCTACTGTAACATTTACCGTTCCGGAAAATGGTGTTTATTACTTGGGCTATCAAGCCTATTCAGATGCAAACTACGGTTATCTGATGTTTGACAATGTCAAAGTTTCAGACAAAGAATCTTCTCCTTGTGAGTATATTCTTCGTCTAAAAGATTCTGAGGGCGACGGCTGGAACAACAATACAATGAATCTTTACGTGAACGGTGATGCTGTTTTTACAGACCTTACATTACCTATTGGTGACGTATTGGATTTTCCTTTCAAAATAAATTCCGGTGACGCTATTACGACTGTCTGGAACGGCGGAAGCCACAGCGGGTATCAAACCAGTTACGAAATTTTGGATTCAAATGGTCAAGTGGTAGGAAGTGAAAGCCAGCAAAACATCAATACACCAATCATTGCTTCGTGCCCGAACTGCGCAAAACCATCTAAGGTAGTAGCAAACTACGGACAGACGACGGTAGATTTGACTTGGGAGTTCCTTACACAACCGGCAAGTGGATACGAGTATGTCGTACAACCTGTCGGCACCGGAACACCATCATCAGGAATAGCTGTAAGCACTAATTTGACTCACGTAGAAGGTTTGTCTCCGGAAACAGCTTACGAAGTTTATGTAAGATCCAATTGTGGAGAGAACACTTTCAGTTCTTGGTCAGGTCCGGTTTATTTCACGACGTTGCCAAATCCGGGATCAGCCGTTAATTTACCTTACAATTACGGATTTGAAACCGATGACCAGTGGATCACACAATCCATATCAAGAAACAATCAGTGGATGATAGGCCAATCATATCCTGCTACTGGGGAATTTGCCGGCACTCAAAATTTTAATTATTATTTTGATGCTAATTCATGGTATTTCTCCAGAGGACTAAATCTGCAGGGTGGAAAAGAAATTCTTATCAAATTCAAATACAGATCTATAGGAAGCAACGTTCCATTGAGTTTAAGCATTGCCAATAAAGCTTATGCGTTTGTTCAGAAAGACAACATTATCTGGAGCAAAAACGTAAGCAACGACAGGTACGAGGAAGCTATTTTATCTTTCACGCCGCCAACATCGGGTGTTTATTACTTAGGATTCAATTCATTGGCAACTAAGGGAACAACGGCGCTTATAGATGACATTCAGGTATACACCGTAGGCTTGCCAGATGCACCGGAATGTGAATACACTTGCCCGGAAAATAAGACTGTTTATACAAATCCTGGTAATATTGGTGCAGTGGTTAACTATACTTTAAGCTTTGCATGCGAATTATCCTCCACAGGCGTATTTTCAGTATTGACAGAAGGTTTGCCTTCAGGCGCAATTTTCCCTGTAGGAGAAACAACGGTGAAGCATAACCTTATTTTCAACGGAGAGGTTATTGATACTTGCAGCTTTGTTGTGAAAGTAGAAGAGAAACTTGGAACCGCAGACAATACGAAAGATAATGGACTTCAATATTATCCGAATCCAGTTGTTGATAACCTAACAGTAAAAATGAATGGCGACACGATTGATAATATTACAATCTACAATTTTGCAGGAAGCGTGGTAAAATCTGAAAATACCAAAGCTAAAATGGCAAACATTGATATGAGAAATTTACCTTCCGGTGTTTATATAGTGAATGTAAGAACATCCTCCAATGTGAAATCATTCAAAGTGATAAAGAAGTAAGAAAACTCAAATAATTACAATAAATACCCCCGATTGAATATCAGTCGGGGGTTATTTTTTATGATTAAAATAAAAGCAATTTATCAATGCAGAAAATGTCTCATTCCCGTAAACAACATTGGGATTTGATGCTCATTCGCCGCTTCGATAGAATCATTATCTCTCATACTTCCACCTGGCTGAATAATCGCCTTAATACCTTCCTGAGCACAGAAATCCACCACATCGCGGAAAGGGAAAAACGCATCCGAAGCCAAAACCAACTCGCCATCGAATTTCTCTTTGGCTCTTTCAATCGCTTGTTGTGTTGCCCAAATCCTGTTCACTTGCCCTCCACCGATTCCGATGGCTTGAACACCATTTGAAACTACGATTGCGTTGGATTTTACATATTTCACCACTCTTTGAGAGAACAACAATGCTTTTCTTTGTTCGTCCGTTGGAGCGGTTTCTGTCACTAATTTTATATCTTCTGAGAATTGGTCGTCGGCGCTTTGAACCAACATCCCACCATCTATTTTCACCCAAGCTTGTTTGTCTGTCACTTGGTTTTTGATTTTGATGATTCTAAGGTTTTTCTTTTTTCTAAGGATTTCCAAAGCATCTTCGTCAAAGTCTGTTGCCATCACGATTTCGAGGAAAGTTTTGTTCAGTTCCTCAGCCGTTGCTGCATCTACTTTATAATTCATTCCGATGATGCCGCCGAAGATGGAAACCGGGTCGCATTCGAATGTTTTGGTATAAGTTTCCAAAGCTGAAGTTCCAACTGCAACACCACAAGGCGTTGAGTGTTTTACAGCGCAACAAGCCAATTCATCTTTGAACTCATTCACGACTTTCCAACACAAATCCATATCTCTCAGATTATTGAAAGACAATTCTTTGCCTCCCAAAATCTCAAAATCTTTCATCGCACCGTTTTCGAAAGTCGAAGTGTAATAAGCCGCCGATTGATGTGGATTTTCGCCATAACGCAAATCTGAAACCTTTTTGTAAGAAGCGTTCAGGTAAGTCGGATATTCTTCATCCAAAAGCATTCTGGAAATCGCGGCGTCATAAGCGGAAGTCAGATTGAATACCTTTCCAGCCAATTTCTTTCTGGTTTCGATGGTCGAATCACCATTTGCTGAAATTTCATTTTTGATGATTTCGTAGTCATTTACGTCTGTCAAAACCACAACCGAATTAAAATTCTTAGCCGCAGAACGCAACATAGAAGGTCCACCAATGTCGATGAATTCTACTTTTTCGTCAAGAGAAATTTCTTTGTTCACGTTCTCGAAAAACGGATAAAGATTCACGATGACCATATCAATCAGTCCGATTTCGTACTCCTGAACGGTTTTCATATGTTCCTCGTTGGAACGAACCGCCAGCAATCCGCCGTGAACTTTCGGGTGCAGTGTTTTCACTCTGCCGTCCAGCATTTCCGGGAAATCTGTCACTTCATCGATTTGAATTGGATTCAATCCGGCGTCTTTCAAATGTTTGAATGTTCCGCCGGTGGAAATCAATTCGTAGTTCTGTTCTTCCAGAAATCTTGCGAAATCCACCAAACCGCTTTTATCAGATACGCTGATAAGTGCTCTCTTTTTGTTCATACCTTCTCTTTCAAATTTTACTTTTTACAGTTTTATCCAAACTGTGATTTACCGGTTCTTTCACCTCCGGATTTACTTTTTATTTTACTTAGATTTTATATTTACCTTATTAAAGTCAGTTTTAATTAAAATTTATAAATATTTATATAATAAATACTTAAAGTAATTTAATTAATTTTTACTTTAACCAATTAATATCATTTATTCAAAACCAAATCAATGGCTTTTGGAAAAATATCGTACTCTACAAGATGGACTTTTTCAGCTATTTTTTCGACGGTGTCAGTTTCATCAATTTCAAATTTCTCTTGCAGAATCACTTCGCCTTCATCAATTCCTGAGGTTACATAATGAACACTTGCTCCACTTTCTTTTTCACCAGCTTCTATGACTGCATTATGAACGTGATGTCCCCACATTCCCTTTCCACCAAATTTTGGAAGTAATGCTGGATGAATATTAATAATCTTCCCTTCCCATTTCTCACAGAATTCCGGTTTCAAGATGGATAGAAAACCCGCTAAAACAATCAAATCTGTATTCTCAGGAATGGCCTGTTCGAGATTTTCGGCAAAGTCTTTTCCACGTCTGATCAATTCATTCGGGATTTGATGTTTCTGTGCTCTTTCCAATCCGTAGCATTCTCTGTCAGCAATGACCTGGATGATTCTTGCATTCCGGATTTCTCCGTTGTCAATACAGTCGATAATCCTTTGAAGATTGGTTCCTGAACCTGAAATTAAGATGGTGATGTTTTTCATTTTTTGTAAAATGTAAAAAGTATTAATGTATTAATGATTCTTTAAAATCGTAAATACTTTTTACGTGAATACATTTATACAATTAAATTGATTTTCTCACTACCTTCCGTGATTTCTCCAACTACATAAGCGTCTTCCAGAAGGTCAAGGATTTTATCAACGTGATTTTCGTCGGTTACTAGAACCATTCCAACGCCCATATTGAAAGTTCCGAACATCTCTTCTCTTGCGATATTGCCACGTTTCTCCAATTCCAGCATTACAGTTGGAATTTGGATTTTTGAAGCATCGATTGTTGCGCAAAGTCCTTCCGGGATAATTCTTGGTACATTCTCGTACAATCCACCTCCTGTAATGTGTGCGATACCGTAAAGCGGTGCTTCTTCCAACACTTTGTGAATGTCCTGATAATACAATCTTGTAGGCACCAAAAGTGTTTCATACAAAGGTTTTCCTTCAAATTGCTCTTCGAAATCCGGAAATATTTTTCTTACCAATGAAAATCCATTGGAATGAAATCCTGAACTTGGAATGACAATGATTTTGTTTCCTGTTCTGATTTTGGAACCGTCGATAATTTGGTCTTTTTCTACGATTCCGACACAGAAACCTGCCACATCATAATCTCCTGGCTGATACATTCCCGGCATCTCGGCAGTTTCGCCGCCAATCAATGCGCAGTTGTTGTCTTTACAGGCTTTTACCATTCCGAGAACAATCTCAGCTGCAATCTCAGAATCGAGTTTTCCGCAAGCTAGATAATCAAGAAAAAACAATGGTTTTGCACCGTGGCAAAGAATGTCGTTCGCACACATTGCGAAACAGTCGATCCCGATGGAAGCATATTGTTTTGTGTCCAAAGCTATTTTCAGCTTGGTTCCAACACCATCCGTGCCTGAAACCAAAACCGGATTTTTGTAACCAGCAATTTCATAGAAAGCACCAAAGCTTCCAAGATTGTTGAGAACATTTTTGTTATGGGTTTCGGCAACGGCAGATTTGATTTTATCTACGGTTTTGTAGCCTTCTTCCTTATCGACTCCTGCGGATTTATAGGTATTGCTCATTTTTAGATTTTAAATTCTCATTCATCAACTCTTTCAGGTTTTTGAGGCCTGAAAGAATATCAGAATTTACTGGATTTATTTCAAACTTACTTCTTCAGATTTTTTAAATAAAAAAGCCGACAATCTTTTAGATTATCGGCCGTTATTTTAGTCCACAAGTTCGGAGGTGTTTTTGTAATTCTCTTGGCAAGAATTAGGATATTTCTCAAAATGAACTTGTTGAATTTTCATTGTCCTTATTTGATGACAAAGTTACGCATTCTTAACATAACATTCCAAAATCTTATCCAAAAAAGTTTTTAACAATAGATAATTTCTCCTCAAACTCAGTCTTTTTCTCCTCATTTACAATACCTGTTTCAAGATCGAAAGTTTCTTTGAATTTCGGTAAAATAAAGCTTTGCAGAATGTTTGCGCCGCTGAAAGGTGCTCTCGCTTCGAAAGCTGCCACCACATTTTTTCCGCCACCAGGCCCTGGCGCTGTTGCTAAAAGAAAAACTGGTTTTTCACCAAAGTGCTTACGATCTTTGATTCTTGATATCCAATCAAAAACGTTTTTGAAGGCTGTTGTGTAGGTGCTGTTATATTCTGCAAGAGAGATGATCAGCAAATCAGAAACATCTATTTTTTCAGCAAATCTCAAAGCTAAAGTCGGGATGCCGTCGTGCTTTTCTCTGTCTACACTGAAGATGGGCATTTCGTAATCGTTCAAATCAAGAACTTCTACTTCTGCTCCGTCAAATTGTTTTGCTGCGTATTCAGCGAATGTTTTATTAATTGATTCTCTGGAATTGCTTCCAGCAAAGGCTAATATTTTCATTGTTTAAATTTAAAGTAGCAAATGTATTGACTTTAAAATTCAAATGAATTGATGTAGGATAGTTATTTTTTGATTTCTAATAAATCTAAAATCGTCCCATACAGGACTTCTGCCCCGATTGCCAAATCTTCCGGAGACGAATATTCCAAAGGATTGTGACTGATTCCGTCTTTACAACGCACGAAAATCATCCCGTAATCGCAGGCATAGGAAATCGCCATTGCATCGTGAAAAGGACCGCTCATAATTTCAGGTGTATCTCTCAAACCTGTTTTTTCGCAATTTTCTCGGATAATATTTTTTATCCAATCTGCGCAATATCGAGGTTCTGATTTCCAGTCTTCTGAAATTTCATAAGTTAATCCGTGTTTTTTGGAAACCTCATCTATCTTCTCTAGCAATTGTTTTTCGTAGCGGCTTCTTCTTTCCAGATCGATATCTCTCAAATCGAGTGTGAACTCTACTTCTTCAGGAATGATATTTCTGGAAGCGGGAAAAACTTTGATTGTGCCGCAAGTTCCAACGGTTGGATTTCCCGGAACCTGATTCGCAATTTCATTCAAAGCTACAATGATTTCAGCAGCTCCGACTAATGCATCTTTTCGCATTGGCATAGGAACGGAACCTGCGTGACCAGCCATTCCTTTCAATTTCACTGTCAGCCAAATTGGTCCGGAAATCCCGGAAACTACAGCAATTGGTTTTTCCTGAATATCCAAAACAGGACCTTGCTCGATGTGAAGTTCGAGATAGCAATAAATGCTACCTTCTTTATATTCCGATTCTTTGAATTTTGTAATATCGCAACCGAAATCTTTGAGAGCCTGTTCTCTTGTGACTCCGTTTGCATCTGCTCTTTGGAGTTCGCCTTCTTCCAGTTTTCCTAAAATTCCTCGAGAACCGAATAAACCTTTATTAAAACGCCAGCCTTCTTCATCTGCAAAAGAAATAATTTCTAAGGTTCGCTCCGGTTTTATTCCATTTTCCTGCATTGTGATTGCAGCTTCTATTGCGCAAAGAACGCCTGCAACGCCATCATATCTTCCGCCGTAAGGTTGAGAATCCAGATGTGAACCAACCATCAAAACCGGTAAATCAGGATTTTTCCCTTCTAATCTTCCGATGAGATTCCCGAAGTTGTCGATTCGGGTTGTCATTCCGGCTTGTTTCATCCAGGAAGAAGCGAGCTCGAAAGCTTTTTTCTCATCTGGAGAATGCGCTGGTCTGTTGGTCCCGGTTTTGCCAATCTTTCCGATTTTGCTCATTTCTGAGAAGGAATTTTCGAGACGTGAGGAGTTGATGTTCATTTTTTAATTAAAGGATTAAATGATTAAAAAAATTAGAGATTACTAACGTTCATAATAGTTCTACTTTCTACAAATTTTCATTTTAGGATGAATCCGCGCCCCGACCTGAGTGGAGCTCATTTTTTTGTGGCTGGAAAAGCTTGGCAAAAAATAGCGGGAACGGAGGGCGGAAATAGGCGCCCAAATATTTCTAATGATTATTCAATGGTAATCTCTGTTCCTGAAACTGAACCCAGTTGAGATATTCCGGGGCAACACGATGTTCTACCATTGTTATGCAGTCATCAACCGGACAAACGAGTTTGCAAAGGTTGCAGCCCACACATTCGGGTTCGTTTATCGTGTAATCGTTGTAAGGCATACCATCTGTTTTGAAAATCGCTTGGTGAGAAGTATCTTCGCAGGCAATGTGACATAAACCGCAATGAATACACTTGTCTTGGTCGATATTGGCAACGATGTGGAAATTGAGGTCGAGTTTTTCCCATTCTGTCATTGTCGGGACAGATTTTCCAATAAAATCAGTAATTTTTTCAAAGCCTTTTTCGTCCATCCAATTGCTGAGACCTTCATTCAGATCTTCTACAATCCGGAAACCATATTTCATCGCAGCGGTGCAAACCTGAACGGAAGTCGAACCAAGCAACATAAATTCCACTGCATCCTGCCAAGTGGAAACGCCGCCAATACCCGAAATAGGAACTTTATTGGTCACTGAATCCTGAGAAATGGTTGTCAGCATTTTTAGCGCAATCGGTTTTACAGCTGGTCCGCAATAACCACCAAAAACGGACTTGCCACCGACATTTGGGTTCGGAACAAAGCTGTCCAAATCTATTCCTGTAACGGACTGAATGGTATTAATAAGTGATAATGCATTAGTCCCTGCATTTACAGCGGCTCGTCCTGTCGGAACTACTGAATGAACATTGGGCGTGAGCTTTGTAATTACGGGAAGAGTTGCGACTTCCATCACCCATTCTACAATTCTGCCTGCAATTTCCGGGTCTTGTCCGACTGCAGCTCCCATTCCTCGTTCTGTCATTCCGTGCGGACATCCGAAATTGAGTTCGAAACCGTGCGCTCCGGTTTGTTCGCAACGTTTTACCATTTCGTGCCAGGCTTCCCTCCTATTATCAGCCATTAATGAAATAATCATTGCCCTGTCAGGGAATTCTTTTACCACTTCCACGATTTCCTTTAAATTAATATCTAAAGGTCTGTCGGAAATCAATTCGATATTATTGAAACCTGCAACACGCTGGCCATTGAAATTGATTGCGGAATATCTGGAAGAAACGTTCTTTACCTGAGAACCCAAAGTTTTCCACACAACACCACCCCAGCCTGCTTCGAAAGCACGCATTACATTTATTTTTTTATCCGTTGGTGGCGCTGAAGCCAGCCAGAAAGGATTTGGAGATTTTATACCTAAAAAATTACAAGAAATATTTGCCATAATTTTTTTTATTTTAAATTGAATTTTGGTTATTGATTACTTAGTCTTTTATTATTTTTTCTGTGTAAATTTTGCCATTTTTAAATTGTATTTTCAACAGATAAATTCCTTTTAAAAGACTTGCAACAGACATATTTTTATTATCAGAAATCTTGATTAATTTACCATCTGTAGTATATAACTGTAATGAAATAATAGTTTCTGTGGTTTGAATATTAAATTTATCTCTAACAGGATTTTCTACGAGAATTTTATTGTTGTAATTTTCAACTGTACTTAGTTTATCTGAATCTAATTTCACGACCCAATAATCATAATTTCCGTGGTTTCCAGTAGCATCACCATCGTTCGAATAAGAACCTCCCGCAAAAACATAGCCTCCGTCTGCTGTTTCCAGAATAGAAGAAATATTATCATATTTGCTTCCTCCAAAAGATTTTTGCCATAGAAGATTACCATTGTCACCTAATTTAACAATCCAACCATCATAGCTCCCATAATTTTGCGTTAGGTCACCGTTATTGGAATTAGAAAATCCGGCTATGACATAATCTCCATCTGAGGTGCATATGACGGATCCGATTTCTTCATAAGCATTTCCTCCGATAGATTTTTGCCATTGAATTACACCATTACTTGTTAGCTTCACAATACATGCATCAAAATCTCCATGATTACCACTTACGTCCCCATCGTTAGAATTAGAGTATCCTGCTATGATAAAGCCTCCATCTGTTGTCTGCTGAACAGAATACGCATCTTCATATTCACTTCCTCCAATAGATTTTTGCCATTCAATATTGCCATTGCCAGCTAGTTTTACGGCCCAAATGTCAAAATCACCATGATTTCCGGTGACATTACCATTATTAGAAATTGATTGTCCTACTGCAATATAACCTCCGTCAGAAGTTGTTTTAATAGAACTAACGAAATCATCATCACTTCCACCTAACATTTTTTGCCACTCTATGATTCCTGTTGTACTTAGTTTTATAATCCAAAAGTCACCTTTACCATGATTTCCGCTAACATCACCATCGTTAGAATTTGAAAATCCGGCAATAATATAGCCGCCGTCTGATGTTTGTTGAATAGAATTAGCAGAATCACTTCCACTTCCTCCGATAGATTTTTTCCACTGAATATTACCTGTAGAACCTAATTTAACTATCCAAGCATCATCACTTCCTTTATTTCCATCAACGTCACCATTTTTAGAATAAGAATTTCCCGCTGTTATAAAACCGCCGTCAGATGTTTGCTGAATAGAATTAATAAAATCGTAATTGCTTCCTCCATAAGATTTTTGCCATTGTATAGAGCCGTTATTATTTAATTTCACAATCCAGTAATCTCCATAACCGTGATTACCTGTAACATCACCATTGTTGGAATTTGATTGTCCTGCAACAATATAGCCTCCGTCTAAGGTTTTTTCAATACAAAAAGCATCGTCAAACTCTGTCCCGCCGAAGGATTTTTTCCATTGAATAATGGGAGCCTGAGCAAAAATCAACTGAAATAAAAATGTTGTACAAAAAATAGAAAGCGTTTTAATTTTGTTAATCTTACTCATTTAGTGTTTTTATTAATTTAAAATATATTCTAAAATGGAACGTGCGGCTAATTTGCCATCCTGAGCTGCATTGACGACTTCTTTACCGCCATTGATGCAATCGCCGCCGGCAAATACGCCATTCCAGTTGGTTTTATATTGTGAATTAACAGAGACTTTTCCGTATTTGTTTTCTAGTTTGCTGGATGTTATCAAATCTTCGAAAGGCGTTTGTCCGGCTGCTTTGATAATCATATCGCAATCGATGGTGAAAGTTTCGCCCGTGTCAACAGGACTTCTTCTTCCTGAAGTATCGGCTTCGCCCAATCTCATTCTGCTGCAAACCAAAGATTTTACGTTTCCGTTTTCAGAGATAATTTCTTTTGGTGCTGCAAGATATTCCAGATTGCAGCCATCTAATTTTGCAATATCCAGTTCTACATCTGTACAAGGTTTTTCTTTTTCTGTTCGTCTGTAAACGATTGTAACGTCTTTTGCACCCAATCTTTTCGCTTGAGTTGCAGCGTCAATTGCTGTCATTCCCAAACCGATAACTGCTACTTTTTCTCCAACCGGAATCGTCGAAAAATCATTGGTTCTAAGATTATAGATGTAAGAAATGGCATCTTCTACTCCAGAGGAATTCTCGCCATTGATATCCAATTGTCTCGCAACACCAACACCGATTCCCAGAAAAACCGCATCGAAGTTTTTCTGCAAATCCTTCAGTTCGAAATTTTTTCCTAATTCCTGATTATATCTGATATCAATTCCGCCAATGGAAATAATATACTGCACTTCTTCTTCGCAAAACTCCGGTGTAACTTTATAAGCTGCAATACCATAAGTCATCAATCCGCCACCTTTTCCTTCTTTCTCAAAAATGGTAACATCCACGCCTTCTTTCGCAAGATAAAATGCACAGGCTAATCCTGCAGGACCAGCTCCTACAACGGCAACTTTTCTCCCTAAAGATGGTTTTCTTTCAAACAGCTGCCAATTGTTGTACATCGCTTTTTCTGTAGAATATCTTTGCAAACGGGCAATCTGAATCGGTTCCTCGTGAAGCAAATTATAGACACAAGAACCTTCGCAAAGTTTCTCAACAGGGCAAACTTTGGAACAGCTGGCTCCCATAATGTTATCCGTAAAAATAGTATGAGCAGAACCTTTTACATTGTCTGTGGCAATCTGTTTTATAAATTTTGGAATGTTGATATGCGTAGGACACATCTTTGTGCAAGGCGCGTCATAACACATAATGCAACGGTTGGCTTCTATTATCGCACCGTCTTTATTCTCAAAAGGTGGATGGATATCTGTGAAATTATGTTGATATTGTTCTAAAGTCAAACGATTATTTTCTATCATAAGTTTAGTTGTTAGTTGATAGTCATTATTATATTTTAAAATATTATTGATTGATGATTGCTTTAAAGCTTGGTCAAATCATCGTAGGTTTCCGGTCGTCTGTCTCTATAAAACTGCCATTTGGAAGGGACCTGGTCTATTAAATCCAAATCGAATTCTGCAATGAGTAGTTCATCGTTATCTTCTGAAGCGCAGGCGAAAATTTCACCCAAAGGATTTACGAAATAAGATGTTCCGTAGAATTTGCCAAGATTCCAGGGTTTTTCGATGCCAACACGATTGATACATCCCATAAAATATCCGTTGGCAACGGCGTGAGAAGGCTGTTCCAATTTCCATAGATATTGAGATTGTCCAACTGTAGTTGCGGACGGATTATAAACTATCTCAGCACCGTTGATTCCTAAAGCTCTTGCACCTTCCGGAAAATGACGGTCGTAACAGATGTAAACACCAATTTTCGCATATTTAGTCTGAAAAACGGGATAACCTAGATTTCCTGGTTTGAAAAAATATTTTTCACAAAAACCGCCTGTTTGAGGAATGTGGTTTTTGCGGTACTTCCCAAGATATTCTCCGTCTGCATCGATAACAGCAGCAGTGTTATATAGAATTCCCACACCATCTTTCTCATAAATCGGAACTATGATGACCATTTGGTATTTTTTGGCATATTCCGACATCAAATCTGTAGTCGGACCCGGAACAGATTCAGCAGATTCATACCATTTGGAATCCTGACCGGGACAAAAATATGGTGTATTGAAAATCTCCTGAAAACAAAGAATCTGAACACCTTTTTCGCCAGCTTCATCTATAAAAGGCAAATGTTTTTCCAACATCGCCCGCTTTATTTCGTCAATTGTTCCTTCGCCTTCTGTTTTGGCTAGAGACATTTGAATTAATCCTGATTTTATTTTCATTTAATTTCAAATTAATAATTATGAATTACGATTATAATTGCGACTTTATGGTCAATTGAATTTTTCCAATTATTCTACATATTGTTTCCGCATCGATTATCAGATTTTCAAAATATTCTTTTGTAATAAAATCTGTTGCAAATAATAACTTCAACCAATAAACCGTTTCCCTAGCTTCTTTGTAGGCAATAGAAAGTTTTGATAAAAAATCTGCTTTACTTTGTCCACCAATTGCCTCCTCTACATTTGCCCCAATTGAAGTTCCACTCCTTAAAATTTGTTTTGATAGAACAAATTCTTTCTTTTCTATTTTTAAAAATTTGTACAAATTCACAATCTTAATTGCAAACTCAAAGCTTTTCTGTTGAATAACGTTATCAGTTTTCATCTCAAAAAGAATGTAATTCGTAATTTTTAATTTTTAATTGATTCAAATCTTGTCTAATACTTTATTTCGCTTAATAAATTGTCCGTAACCTTTTTCTACAAGACATTCATTATTGTCAATGGCGACTTTCCCACGAAGCACAACCGTTTTTACTTTTCCTGTAACTTCCCAACCCTCATAGCCGCTATAATCCACATTCATATGGTGGGTCTTGGCTGAAAGCGTATGTTTTTCATTTGGGTCAAAAATGACCAAATCTGCATCTGAACCAATAGAAATTGTTCCCTTTTTCGGGTACATTCCGAAAATTTTTGCAGGATTTGTACAAGCTACTTCAACGAATTTGCTTAATGTAATTCTTCCTTTATTAACGCCTTCGGAATAGAGCAATTCCATTCGGTTTTCTACAGCTGGATGTCCATTGGGGATTTTGGAGAAATCATCAATTCCCATTAATTTCTGTTCCCAGAAAAACGGACAATGGTCTGTTGCAACTACATTTACCAACCCTTGATTGATTCCTGCCCAAAGCGTTTCCTGATCTTTCTTTTCCCGCAATGGTGGTGACATCACCCATTTTGCACCTTCAAAATCCTGCTCATACAAACTTGCATCAAGAATCAAATACTGAATACAGGTTTCCACAAAAACGTGCTGATTTCTTTTGGTTGCATTTCGGACTGCATTCAAAGCGCCTTCGCAAGTAAGGTGAACAATATAGCCGGGACAACCTGTAAAATTCGTCATATCCACAAAACGTTCACTGGCTTCAGCTTCCGTAACTTCCGGTTGGGATAAATAATGGTAAATCGGAGCTCTGTTTCCTTCATTCCTGTTTTTCTGAACCAGATAATCTATCATATCGCCGTTGGTGGCGTGAACATTGATGAGTCCGCCTTGCTCTTTAACTTCTTCCATCAAACCAATCATTTGTCTGTCATCCACCATCAATGCACCTTTATAAGCCATAAATGTTTTGAAAGATGTGATACCTTCTTCTATAATTTCCTTGATTTCGGGTTTTGTATTTTCATTAAAATCGGTCACCGCCATATGAAAACTATAATCTCCAACAGCATTTCCATCGCTTCTGCCTTTCCATTCATCTAAAGCATTTCGTAAGGATTTTCCTTGAGTCTGAAGGATAAAATCAATAACCATCGTTGTTCCGCCAAACAATGCGGCGCGCGTTCCTGTTTCGTAGGAATCGCTGGAAAATGTTCCCATAAAAGGCATATCGAGATGAACGTGCGGGTCGATTCCGCCAGGGAAAATCAGTTTTCCGGAAGCATCAATGGTCTTATCTGCTTCATATTTCAGATTCTTTCCGATTGCAGAAATGGTTTCGCCTTCGATAAAAATATCGCCGATGAAATTCTCTGAAGCTGTAACGATGTTTCCGTTTTTGATTAAAATGCTCATATGTTGAATTACAAATTAAAAATTATTAATTACGATTTTTTGTTCTTCATTAAAATGAAATAAACCAAAGCGCTGATAAAAAATCCTACAAACCAGCCGTAATGGTAAAGATTGGTCAGCCAATCTGGAACTGCGGCCGTAGAAATCGCTTTTATGGTAACCAGAAAGCCTGGAATATTTGGTAAAATACCGAGCAACAATGCAATGATGGCTTTCAAATTATATCCATTTTTGTAGAAATAACTTTTCCCTTGTTGATAAAGGTCTTCTACAATTAATTCTTTTTTTCTGATGAAATAATAATCCGCAATCATAATTCCGCCAATCGGTCCAAGCAAGCTGGAATAGCCAACCAGCCAGGTAAAAATATAGCCTGATGGGTCTGCAATCAATTTCCAAGGACAAATTAAAATACCAATAATTCCGGTAATGTAACCGCCAGTTCTGAAGCTTATTTTCTGAGGATTAAGGTTTGCAAAATCGTTGGCAGGACTTACGATATTTGCAGCAATGTTGGTTGCTAATGTAGAAATGGCAATGGCCAACATCGCAATTGTTACCAATATTTTATTTTCAAATTTACCAGCGAGAATCACCGGGTCCCAAATAGTTGTTCCGTAAATAATGACCGTTGCAGAAGTTACTACCACACCAATGAAAGAAAAAACCGCCATCGAAGGGGGTAAGCCAATCATTTGTCCATTAATCTGTGCTTTTTGAGACGTCGCATATCTTGTAAAATCGGGAATATTAAGTGATAAAGTTGCCCAGAATCCGACCATTCCCGTCAAAGCAGGAAAAAAGAAAGTCCAGAATTCGGAAATGTTTTGAAACTTTGATGGCTGATTAAGGATTTCGCCTAAACCTTGTGTGGAATATATCGCCCAAAACAACAAAGCAAAAGCCGCAACAGGCAAAAACACCGCTTTGAAAACCAATAATTTACGAATACTTTCAACACCAAAATAAACCACAACCATATTGATTAACAGGAAAATCAAAAAGCAAATCAGTTCCAAAACCGGTGGAAAAAATCCAACCACTGCAGGCTCAGAAAGCGAAGGGATCCAAACTCTCAAAATCTGATAAAGCGAAACACCGCCAATCCAGGTCTGAATCCCGAACCAGCCGCAAGCGACAATCGCTCTTAATAACGCAGGGATATTTGCACCCGTTGTTCCAAAACTTGCTCTTGCAAACACAGGAAACGGAATACCATATTTAGTTCCGGCGTGACCGTTGAGAATCATTGGAATCAGAACGATAAGATTTCCTAAAAAGATTGTCAAAACCGATTGCCACCAGTTCATCCCGCCTTCTATCAGGGAACTGGCCAGCATATAAGTCGGAATACACATCGACATACTAATCCATAAAGACGCATAGTTCCAGGTTCCCCAAGTTCTTTTGCTTACGGGAATCGGTGCTAAATCTTCGTTATAAAGATTTGGATTTTCTGTTGATGTATTTATTTCGGACATTTTTTGTTTTTAAATTAATAAGTCGCTTCATCTGCAATCTTAAGCGCTTCGGAAATAATAGCAAGACCTTCTTCTACTTCTTCTTTGGTAATAATCAATGGTGGCGCAATGAAAATATAACCCCATCTTACGAAAGTGTACATTCCCAGTTCTTTGATTTTTGCAGCTACTTTATTCATCACCGCCATTTCATCAGGTTTTGCATTGAAAGGCGCCATTGGTTCTTTGGTTTCTCGATTTTTAACCAATTCAAGACAACCAAGCAATCCCGTATTTCTGAACTCTCCGATAGATGGATGAATTGCTTTCATCTCTTCAATTCTGCCTTCGATGTATTTTCCCATTTCGGCAGCCCTTTGTATCAGATTGTCTTCTTCATAGATTTTCAAAACTTCCAAAGCGGCAGCGCAGGAAACAGCGTGAGCTGAATATGTGAGACCCAGCGGAAGAACCGCATCATCATATTTGCTGGCGATTTTCTCAGAAATCATTACACAGCCTAACGGTAAATAGCCACAGGTAAGACCTTTCGCCATTACAATCATATCAGGAACGATATCGTGATTCTGGAATCCGAACCATTTGCCCGTTCTTCCGAAACCTGACATTACTTCATCCATTATTAATAAAATACCGTGCTTGTCACAGATTTCTCTTACTTTTTTCAGATAGCCTTTTGGATACTGCAAACAACCGGAAGTTCCGGATTCACCCTCGAGGAGGATAGCTGCGATAGTGTTTGGTCCTTCATATTCAATTTGTCTTTCTAATGAAGCAATTGAGTCTTTGAGAAGATTTTCTTCGCCATATTCGTATCGGTAAGCATAAGGCAAATCAAAATGAATAAAATTAGGCGCTTGCTGCCCATCTACAGGGATTTTTCTTGGGTCGCCACCCGCTGAGATTGCGCCAATGGTTGCACCGTGATAGGATTGATATCTTGTGAAAATCTTGTGACGACCTGTGTAAAGTCTTGCCAGCTTAATCGCATTCTCATTAGAAGTCGCGCCACAGACTGTGAAGAATGCACGATTCAAATCTCCGGGACAGATCTCCGCTAATTTCTTTCCCAAATCTCCACGAACTTTGGAAACACAGCTTGGCGAAATAAATGCCACTTCCTGCATCTGTTTAACAACCGCTGCTGTTACACGCTGGTCGCCATAACCGATGTTGGAATTCATTAAACCGGAAGAAAAATCAATGACTTTTTGCCCGCTGTAATCGTATAAGTAAACACCTTCTGCTCTTTCTATGGCAAAAGGGTCAATGCCTTTTTGTTTGGACCAGGACATTATCGTGTAGTTCAGACTGTTATCTACGACTTCTTGTCTGCTGATTTTATTTGTGACTGTTTCTGACATTTTTGTAGTTTTAAATTTCTAAAAAGGTTGAATCTCCGCAGCCCGACTTGAGCGGAAATCCTTTTTTGCGTGGTCTTCGGGTTCAACTAAACTGAAACTTTCTGCAAAAAAGATTGGGAGCGGAAGGCGGATTAAGCTGCCCAAATTATTTTTCAAATTCTAACTCATCCAGTTGATGCCCGCTTCGGGATTCCATTTCGTGGTCATTTTTTTGAGTTTTGTCCAGAATTCTATGGAACTTTTTCCGGTAATATCGCCGACTCCAAATCTCGATTCATTCCAACCTCCGAACGAGAAAGGCTCTCTCGGAACGGGAACGCCGATGTTGACACCAATCATTCCGGCCGAAGCGTGCTCCATAACATATCTTGCCAAACCGCCACTCTGCGTGAAAACGGATGCGGCGTTGCCGTAAGGATTTGCATTTTCTATTTTGATAGCATCTTCAAGAGTTCTACTTCTGATAATGGAAACCACTGGTCCGAAAATCTCTTCCGTAGCCACGGACATCTCCGGTGTTACAAAATCTATAACCGTTGGGCCGACATAATAGCCATTTTCTTTGCCTTCTACCTTATAATTCCGACCGTCCAAAAGGATTTTAGCACCATCTTTTTCGGCTTGGGAAATATAATTTTCAATTCTTTCTTTAGCTGCTTTGGAAATAACAGAACCTAAATTTTTTCCCGGAATTACAGTCTTAGCTTCCGCTACTATTTTATCAATAATATGGTCGGTCTGTCCCACCGCAAGCATCGCAGACGCAGCCATACAACGTTGTCCGGCACAACCTGACATCGAAGCTGTAACATTAGCTGCGGTCATATCCGGATTAGCGTCCGGTAAAACCAACAAGTGATTTTTTGCACCACCAAGCGCAAGGCATCTTTTAAGATTAGAAGTTGAGCGTTGATAAACAATCTTCGCCACTTTCGTAGAACCTACAAACGAAACGGCTTCGATATCGGGATGGTCGCAAATAGCTTCTACGATTTCTTTTTCACCGTGAACGATATTGAAAACACCATCAGGAAGTCCGGCTTGTTTAAGAAGTTCAGCAATTTTCATGGCGCTGAGCGGAACCAATTCTGAGGTTTTAAGAATCATTGTATTCCCAAGAACAAGCGCATTCGGAATCGTCCAATTCGGAACCATAGACGGAAAATTGAACGGAACAATAGAAGCGACAACGCCTAAAGCAACTTTCTCTGTTCTGCATTCTACTCCGCTGCTGACTTCAAGAATTTCGCCCTGTGTCAATTGTGGAAGTGACGTTGCAAATTCGGTGAGTTCTATGCTTTTTTCTATTTCTGCTCTCGACTCGCCAAGGGTTTTTCCGTTTTCTTCCTGAATCAGTTCAGAGAGTTCAAGTATATTTTGTTCCAGTAAGGTTTTGTATCTGAAAAAGACTTGTACTCTATCTTTAATCGGCGTCTTTGACCAGGTTTTGAAAGCTTCCTTTGCTGCGGCAACTGCATTATCCAAATCTTCTTTTGAAGAAACAGCAACTTTCGCAATCACTTCGCCTGTCAATGGTGATTCTACGTCCAACCAGCGGTCTGTAATTGTATCGACTAAGGCTCCATTAATATAATTTTTAACTTTTCCGTACTTATTTGACATTTTTATTATTTATTTAATAATGTTTTTAATAAAAGCTAAGCTAATAAATAATTTTTAAATAATGCAATATTGACTTTAATTTATAATAATTCTAAGAAAATTTGCAGAAATTTAATAGTTTTGTGTAAAATTTATTTTTAAATGGAAAACAAACTGGACGATTTGGATTACCTGATTTTGAAAGAACTTCAGAAAGATGGGCGTGCTTCTTTTACGGAGATTGCGGATAAACTCAAGGTTTCTATAAGTAATGTGAGAACAAGGATAACCAAATTGATTGAAGAAAAGACCATACAGATTGTCGGGAGAATCAATCCGCAGAATGTCGGCTTCAACGCTTACGCCAATATTGCCGTATCTGTGCGTCCTGCTAATTTGATTCCTGATGTTATCGAAACTTTGATGAAAATGCCGGAAGTCAGTTTCCTTGCGAATACGGCCGGGGAATTCGATATAGAAGTCGATATTATGAGTAAGAATAATGAACAGCTTCATCAATTGGTCAATCAGAAAATTGCGAAAATAGAAGGCGTATTCCAGACCAAAACTACACTTTATATGAAAGTTCATAAATATGCGCAGCCCGACCTTGATCTTGTAAAATAGAAAATGACACTGATTTCCATTTATTAAAATCAATTTATCATCAAAATAGAATTATGGTCTTAAAATTGATAATGAAAATTCAAACAAACTTCATTATTGATTCACAATTCTAAATCTGCATTGCTATGATATTCGACAAAAATTTTCTAAAACCAACTAGTGAGAACTCGTACCATGTTTACCAGGAAGAGTCTGGAAACGCAGATTTCGTCAATCCTTATAATGACAGTCCTTACCTGATCAGTTCTCTTCAGAAATTACGAAGCAAAGTTATTTGCAAGAAAAAAAGAAAAGCTATTGATGAATGTCTGGATAATTACAGAGATGATACGGTTGAGAATCCTGAGATTAATGTGTTCAAAAGTGTAGATGATATGAATACGACCGCATCATTTTCAGACTATGCCAGATCTTCTTATCAAAAAGTACTTAAAGACCTAGAAAACATCCAGAAACTGATTGATAAACTGGACGTTAACGATCCCGACACAATCAGAATCATACAATAAGCAGGATTTAATTTGAACTTCAAATCGATACTACTATATATTTAAGACCTGAATTATTCGGGTCTTTTTTTATGGTTTTGGATGAATTAAATATGAACAAATCATACTTTTGTAAAATCAAAAAACACTGTAAAGTTTTGATTTAATTCAAATATCTTTATTTTCTCATAGTGGGATAATAAAGATTTTATTACATTTGTCAACAACCACTAAATATATTTTATGTTAAAGAAAATTGTATTTCTTAGTCTTATAACACTTTCATATACGGCTTCCACAGCCCAAACCAAAACAATTCCGGTTTATCTTGATGAATCAAAACCTGTTGAACAACGGGTAAAAGATGCACTTTCCAGAATGACTCTGGAGGAAAAAGTGGCCATGCTGCACGCACAGTCCAAGTTCAGTTCTTCCGGTGTTCCAAGACTGGGAATCCCTGAATTCTGGACAACAGACGGCCCTCACGGCGTACGTGCTGAAGTGAAATGGGACGAATGGGATCAGGCCGGCTGGACAAATGACTCCATCATCGCCTACCCCGCTTTGACCGCTTTATCCGCAACCTGGAACAAGAAAATGTCCTGGAATTACGGAAAAGCACTTGGAGAAGAAGCGAGATACAGAAAAAAAAATATTCTTCTTGGGCCAGGTGTTAATATCTACAGAACACCGCTTAATGGAAGAAACTTCGAATATATGGGAGAAGATCCTTTCCTGACTTCCAAAATGGTAGTGCCTTACATTCAGGGTGTTCAGTCTAATGGTGTTGCGACTTCGGTAAAACATTATGCTTTGAACAATCAGGAAATGTTCCGACATAGCAGTAATGTAAAAGTAGATGACAGAGCATTATACGAACTTTACCTTCCACCATTCAAAGCAGCTGTTACAGAAGGCGATTCCTGGACAATTATGGGTGCATATGATATGTACAAAGGACAATACGCCAGCCAGAATCAATATCTTTTGAATGACATCCTGAAAGGTGAATGGAACTACAAAGGTGTTGTGGTTTCCGATTGGGGTGCAGTGAATAACACAGAGCAGGCCATCAAAAACGGACTGGATCTGGAATTCGGAAGCTGGACCAACGGACTTTCTGCCGGAACTAAAAATGCTTATGACAATTATTATCTGGCTCAGCCTTATCTTAATTTGATTAAATCAGGAAAAGTAAGCACCAAAGAACTGGACGACAAAGTTACAAGACTTCTGAATCTGGCTTACAAAACCACAATGAACAAGAACAAGCCTTTCGGAAACGTGGCTTCTGAAGATCATAAAGCGGTTGCAAAACAAGTGGGTGAAGAAGGCATTGTTCTTTTAAAAAATCAGAACAATGTTTTACCTATTGATCTTAACAAAGTTAAAACCATCGCAGTCATTGGTGAAAATGCCATCAAAATGATGACTGTCGGCGGTGGTTCTTCTTCTCTTAAAGCGAAATACGAAACTTTACCTTTAGACGGTATCAAATCACGTTTCGGAAAACAAGCTGAAGTGAAATATGCCAGAGGTTATGTCGGTGATCCGGGCGGCGAATACAACGGCGTGAAATCCGGACAAGACCTGAAAGACGACCGTCCTGCAGATGTCATTCTAAATGAAGCGGTTGAATTAGCTAAAAAATCCGACTTCGTCATCTTCGTTGGCGGACTGAACAAAGCGGATCATCAGGATGCAGAAGGCGTTGACAGAACAAGCTACGGTTTGCCTTACGATCAGGACAAAGTCATTGCAACATTGGCAAAAGCGAATAAGAATTTCGCTGTTGTTCTGGTTTCGGGTAATGCAGTGGCCATGCCTTGGATCAAAGATGTTCCTGCAATCGTAGAATCCTGGTATTTGGGTTCTGAAGCCGGAAATTCATTAGCAGCAATTTTAGCAGGCGATGCGAATCCTTCCGGAAAATTGCCATTTACTTTTCCTGTGAAATTGGAAGATAATTCTGCACATCAGTTGGGTGAATATCCTGGAAACAAAGAAGAACTGGCGGCCGGAAAAGGTGCAGATCAGAAAAATCCGATCAACATTACTTATAATGAAGGAATCTTCGTAGGTTACCGTTGGCACGATACGAAGAATATCAAACCGCTTTTCAGTTTCGGACATGGGTTGAGCTATACAACTTTTGAGTTTGGAAAAGCAAAAGCAGATAAGACGACAATTGGTCAGGATGATAAAATTACTTTTACATTTACAGTGAAAAACACTGGTAAAAAAGCTGGTGCAGAAGTAGTTCAGCTTTATATTTCTGATTTGAAATCCTCTCTTCCAAGACCAACAAAAGAACTGAAAGGATTTGAAAAAGTGTTCCTGAATCCTGGTGAAGAAAAAGAAGTAAGCATTACGGTTGACAAAGCCGCTTTAAGCTTCTTCGATGCTGATAAGCACGCTTGGGTTGCTGAATCCGGGGATTTTGAAGCGCTGATTGGAAATTCTTCTGATAACATCAAAACTAAAGTGAAGTTTACTTTGAAGTAAATTCATTATTTTAATTATAATACCAGATCGCAAAAGCCTGAGAATTTCTCAGGCTTTTGTATTTTTGTCTGCCAATTATTCCTATAGGTTTCACCTACAGCTACTGATATTGAACCCTTCGTGTTAATTATAATACATTTATTATACTGATCTGCAGCCCGGCTTATCTCAGTTTTATATTTTCTTTATTTGAATCGATGAACCATTTCGTTAGGTTTGAGCGGAAATCCTTTTTGCTGAGGGAAAAGTTACGGCAAAAAGATTGACTTCGTCGAACCACTTCGTTAGGTTTGGGAGCGGAAGACGCATAAAACTGCCCAAAATATTTTAACAAACAAAAACCCGAAAGACGAATCTCCCGGGTTTTTATTATTTAAAATAGTGCTCGTCAAAAACTACTCAACAATAATTTTAGAAGACTGGTTTTTAGTTTTCACCACGTAAACACCTTTTGGTAATTTATGAAGGTTCACTTTTCCTTTGTCCTCAACTTTATCGATGGTTTGAACCAATTGTCCGTTCAGACTGTAGATCTTCACTGTTTCGTTTTTATCGATGCCGCTGATGTAAAACTGGTTGTTTTTCACAGGGTTTGGATAGATGGACAGTTTCTGATTTTTTGCACTGCTGTCTTCTGTTGCCAGTTTCGAATAGCAAGTCCAGGAAAGATTATCAAACGATACACGGTTGCTTGTGGTATCATCCACCAATTCTATTACGATGTTTCCTGAAACATTAATGTCATTAATTGTAACAGTTGCAGCTGTTTTAGAGTAAGGAATCTGTCCTTTCGCAACGCCGTTGACTTTCAAAGTATAGTTACCTGATGCATCTGAAAAAGGAAGATAAGTTTTAACTGTCAAAGAACCGATTCCACCGGAAATAGTAGAAGATTTCAGGCTTCCTTTTCTGATACAGATCGCTTTGTTGCTGTCTCCGTCTATATAAACCTGCTTATCAGTTCTTGCATTGGTAGCAGTCCAGGTAATCCCTTTGTTGATCCATTCTTTTGCTGAATAGGTAGAAGTGACATCCGTTATAGTTTCGAAGTTTTCTATACCACAGCTTGGTTCTTCTTCCCCAGGATTTCCAGGGCCAGGTGTTGTCACTAATATTGCAGCACTGTCTCCGGATCTGTTACCTGCAGCATCTTTTGCAACTACATAGAAGCTATATTGGGTACTGCTGGTAAGTCCTGTCACCGTTCCGCTATTTGCAGAAACAGACGTTTTAAGGATATTGTCTACATAAATGTCATAACCAGCTACACCAATGTTATCCGTAGATGCAGTCCAGCTAAGAGATACTGTGTTTGCAGTAGCACCTGTTGAAACAAGATTAAGTGGCGTAGACGGTGCTTCTGTATCAGCAGTAGTTCCACCGTTGAAGGTATCAGGCCAGGTATTTTGTGCCGATGGTCCGCCCCAGATTACTGTTGCCAGGTATGGGTTATCGATAAAAGGATTTCTGTTTTTCTGAATCCCTGCAACCACATTATTTCTTTGTCTTTCGAAATCTGAAACAGGATCTTCAATATTCCATTTTAGAAGGATATCCGGGAAGTCAGAAGAGTAAGTCGCAGGATTCATCGTGATATTTAGCGGAAGACATCTGGAGTTGTATCTCACGTACATATACATCAGGATTCTGGCGACGTCGCCTTTCCACTCAGCACCTGGATACCATCCGCCACGGCTTGTTTTGTAAGCGGTTGCACCTGTTCCGTCATCAAAGAGAAGACTTCCTCTGGTACTGTTCAGCGTATTATCTGCCGGACGTAGGTGGTGACCGTCTGATCCCGGACCGGATTCGCCAAGGTTAGGCGTTCCTTTGGATTTTGCATAGACGTGCTCACGGTTCCACTGTCCTGTGTAAGGACGGCTTCTTTGGTGCGTTCCGGAACTTTGAGAACCGTAGATCAACAACATGTTGGATGGGTTTTCCGGATCTGCATCACTTGTTTTGAAAAGAGATGCCAACCCTGCAGAATAAGAAATAGTCTGCGTGTGGGTCGTTGTAATAAGTGTTGCAAGGTCATTTTTCAGTTCGTTCTTTGTTTTGCTGAAGTTGATCCCGGAATAGTATGCCGGTGCCGACTGTGCAAAAGACACAAACGAAATTAGACTTGCTAAAAATGAAAATTTTAATTTCATGCGATATGATTTAATTAATTTTAATAGTTGCTGTAGAATGATCATCAAAATAGATCTCCAATGGATGATCCTGAATGGCAATTGAAACCGGTGCCTCAAATTCCAGATACAGAACGCTATCAAAGAGATAAAGCGTTGCGATCATATCAATATCTGTTACCGAAGAATGAATGCTGACTTCCTTTCCTGATTCAGATTCATCATGATTGAGATTAAGGTTCTGCAATTGAATTTGATTCTCGGAGAATGACAAAACGCTGGTCCAAAGCCCTGGATGTTTCTCACCCTCTCCTACGAATAGCTGATGAGTTGCTTCATTAATGCCGATCACATAAAGTGGTGCATTTTTCCCGCCTACGTTGATGCCTTTCCGCTGACCGAGTTTGAAATGCTCAACACCCGGATGTTCGCCTACCAGGAAACCATCAAAAAGACCGTAGTTTCTTTTGGACACAGTACGCAGCAGTTCATCCTTTTTGGAAGAAAACACAACTTCATCTGCTTTATAAATTACAGAGGATGATGGTATTTCGACGATTTGACCTTTTGTGATCACAGATAATTGATTATTTATTATTTTCTTTTCCGAAATAGTCTATTATTTTTAACTAATAAACAATGGGGGCGCTAAAGTAACTAATTTAATTGATATGAGGAGTGCATTACAAAAAGTTTAACAATTTGATATTGAATAAGCATTTCCAATTCACATCATTTATCATTTAGTAAATATTCATTAATACTAATTTATTGATTTTGTCATGCTGAGGCTCTCGAAGCACAACTGTCCTTCTGAAACTCTCGAAGCACAACTGTCATTCTGAAACTCTCGAAGCACAACTGTCATGCTGAGGCTCTCGAAGCATCTCACTTAAGATGACTTCAACTACATTGATACACCGAGAATATCCACATAGCCGTCATACCAAGTCTCTCAAAGCACAACCCACAATAAAAAAAGACCCGGGCAAAAGCCCGGGTCTCAATATCATAAATTTGGAAACGTCTAAAGATTCTGATCCTCGTGTTTCCCTTCGTTGATCTCCTCTACCATCTTGGCATTGAAGGCCGGAAGATCTTCAGGCGTACGGCTGGTAACCAGTCCGTTGTCTACTACCACTTCACTGTCCTCCCAGATGGCGCCAGCATTTTTAAGATCAATGCTGACCGATTTTACCGAGGTCATCTTTCTGCCATTTACCGCTTCTGCACTGATGAGGATCTGCGGACCGTGACAGATGGCTGCCACAGGTTTATGCTGCGTGAAGAAATCCTGCACAAAAGACAACGCTGCCCCATTGGTTCGCAATTGATCCGGATTGATAACGCCGCCAGGCAATACCAGGGCATCGTAGTCAGAAGCTGACACCTCATCCAGGGTTTTATCGACATCATATTCCTTTCCCCAGTCCTTTTCTGCCCAGGCTTTTATAGTTCCTGTTTTTGGGCTGACGATGTGTGCTGTCCAGCCTTGTTGTTCCAGATGTTCTTTTGGAGAACTCAATTCACTTTCTTCAAATCCGTCGGTTGCGAGTATTGCAATTTTTTTTGACATAATTTTTTATTTTTGGTTGTATGCCATCAACTAAGAAAATATAATGCCGAGCGGGGTTTCGGAAATTATAAAGTTTGTTAAAGCGGGAAATAATTATGAATTATAAATTATGAGTGATGAATTTTTAGATCCGGAGATTGTTTAAATTTGCAGCTTGTTAAAAACAGAAGTATGACAGTATATGATTTGGTGGGAACTTATGCAGTGGAAGGCAGCAATCAGGAAGAGAGCGGGCATTCTTATCACTGCATATTGACTTTAAGCCTTGACGAAAACAACCGCATCATTGCCCGATGGACGATTGGCGATCATATCCAGAATGGAACCGGCTTTTTTAAGGATCAGATTCTGGTGATCAATTTTAATTATGAAGGTGAGGATCAGGAGATCTACAAGGGCGTTGCTGTTTATCGCTGTATTAATAAGGATACTTTGGATGGGTTTTGGTCGGAGAAGTATGGGAATCCCTTGTATTTAGGTAGTGAATCTTGTGTCCGAATTATTACATCATCTTTTTTAAATTAGTTAGTTGTTGTTAATAGCAAATTAAATTACAATTTCTAATAAGTTATAAAAATTTGGAATAAATTATTATTTAAGAATCGGCAATTTAACATCTAACTCAAAAATATTATAATATTCTAGTTCTTTTTTAGTCGATAAAACATCTAAATTTAGTTCAGTATTATTACTCGACACTTTAGGATAAATTAAGATTGCATCTAATATTTCATTATTTTTTAATTCTAAATGTCTAAATATTGATTTCATTCGTGCATAAGCAGCCACCTGTCTAATATCATCTATAGAAATGGATTTTTCATTGTAAGCCTTATATTTTACATCTATTATAGCTTTGTATTTTTCTAAATTTATAATTATATCAGGAATTCGTCCCGCATATTCTTTTTGATAATAGACACCTTCTTTGAAAGACAATCTCAACATTCTAAGAACATGAATTTCAAACAGCTTACTCATGTTGATCCAATATGGATATGTTTTTACTTTATCACTAGTAGTATTAGAAATATTAAAAGAAGCCCTCTTTAATATAAGATTTGCAACTTGTAATGCATTTTTGTACATCGGAAAAAGTGGATTCTTGTTAATTATAATTTTGTCTTTTAATGCAGAGGGTGTTGTTACTTTTTCTAAAGAAGATTGTATAAAACCTACTTTACATTTTAGATCATCAATAATATCTAATTTTTTAAATTGGTTTAGATAGTTCAAGCAAAAATGGAATGTATATTTTAAGAATTTATTTTCCTTAGTGTTTATTCCAAATTCTTCATAACGACAGTAAGTTTTGGTATATTTCAAATTTAAATGATTTCGCTTAATTGTATCTTTTATTAAAACTTTACCCTTTACTTTACTATTCAGATTTTCTTCTACCCGGTAATAGCCTTTTTGTAATCCTGAATGACATATTCTATCAAGATAGGTTAAAAATTGTATAAGCAAAATCGGAGTTAAGAAATCATCTTTTTGATTTATCTCAATGGGATCTTTAGAAAAATTAACATGATAAAGATCAGAAACATCTTCGTTACTTTTTAAATAAGGCAAACTTTTAAAAAGAATATCATAAAAATTAATCGAATAGTCCTTCTTTTCATCTTCAAACTTAGGTTCGACCATAAATGGCAAATCATCACTTAGGTAGTCCAACCCTATAAGATATGAAGTATTTAGTTTTAATTCATCTCCTTCTCTTCTGAATTCAATACAGTTTATCTCTTTATCAATTTTTTCACACTGTACCTTAAATTCGGTTTTATTATCCATCCAATCTTTTAAAACAGACTTCCATTTCGATTCGTAATCAACAATCGAATTTAAGTTATGTACAGTTGAAAGAAAGTTTTCTCTAATTCTAAGAATTGACATCTATAGGTTGATAGTTTTGAATAGTTTTAATAATAATTTTTACATCTTCTGAATTATTTAGAATACCATCTTTAATGTACTCTTGAATTATCGGAATAATTTCATATTTTATTCGAAGTGTAAAATCCTGATCCTCTTTTTTGAAAAAATAACTATGCCCTAACCAAATATCTTGCGGACGGTCTTGAAATTCTAATCCCAAATGTTCAGATGCTTCCAATTCGTCAACCTGATCTTTAATTTTTTTTACGAATAACTTTGAAACAATTTCAAATAGTGGCTGTTCAAAAGAATCATCCTGTATAGTTTTCGGTAAAACATCATAAAAAGCAAATCGTCTGCGTAAAGCATAGTCTATATGAGCAACACTCCTATCTGCGGTATTCATAGTCCCAATTATTAAAAGATTATCAGGAACAATAATATTGTAATTATTTTTTGTATCGGGATACATAGATTTGAAAGATTCATTTCTATATTCTAATGCATAAATTAACTCTCCTAAAACAGATGATAAATTAGCTCTGTTTATTTCATCTATAATTAAAACAAAAGGTTTATTAGGTTCTTTTAATGCGTTATCTACCACTTCTAAAAACAATTTATTTTTAGAAACATAATTTATTTTATTATCATTTGCTTCAGTTACAATACCTCTCATAAAATCTTCATAAGTAAAAGCTGGATGAAATTGAATAAGATTTATTTGTTCGCTATCTTCAATTCTTTTGGCTTGTAATTTTTTATCGCTAGTTACAAAATCAAATACCGTGTATTCGGCCAAATCTTTAGCAGTATAAGTTTTTCCTGTCCCTGGAGGACCTTGTAATATGATTTGTTTTTTAAACTCAAGTAATTCCTTTAAATCATTCATTTCTTTAAATTTTGTGATATTGTCGTTTTTTATTTCTTCTACGAATCCTCTAAAGACATCTAATATTTCATTATAATCATAAACCGTAGATACCTTGGACTTATTAATTTGTGGATCCTTGTGAGATCTTAAACCAAATATAAATTCCCCTCTATTTATAGAAAAAAATAATTGTTTTGCTAATTTTTGGGTTTTATAACTAGAATTGTAAATGGCAAACCAAATATGATTGCTTCCTTGATTTTGAGCACCATCAAAATGCACAATATTATTTTTTGTGAAATCGTTAATTTCTAAATCTTCACATATTTTTTGTATAAGCTCAGAGATAGCTCGTATAACATTTGTTTTATAATAGTTATAAAAGAATGGATACAAAACTCTGAAATTTGAACTCCATGCGTGGAATACATTTTTATCAAATAAAGCAGAAACTTCTTTTTTATAATCTTCAACCTTTTGCTTTGTCAAAGGCTCTTCATTTTCTACCAGATATTGAATGAGTTTCTTACGTAAAAAAACCACAGGTCTTCTTTCTGCATCATCTCTAATATTATAATTATAATAGACTTTAAGTTTCTCAATTTGGCTTAGATTATTAACAACATCAAATATCTTTGAATCGTCTTTTAATAATTCATCAAATTTAATTTGCAGTGCCAAAACATCATTTATAGATAATGTCAGATTTTCTAAAGCTTTGTCTCTTTGTATTTTAAGATCATTTAAATTTTGTCCAAATGCTGGTAGTAAAATTTTCTCCTCAAACAAATTAAATTCATCATCTTTCACTTCATTACACGTTGAGTTGTTACCCGGTAACCACCACTTACTTGCACTTTTATCATAATTATGCTTGTCTGTTGCAGAAAATAAAGTAATATATTCTCTATCGATCCAGTCACCATCATAATGCTTCTTTATGAGCGAATATAATGGTCGATCGTCTTTAAACATGCCAATGATATCTACTGATTCATTTGATCTGCAAATGAAAAAAACATCTCCTTTTTTTGCATTTATAAAATTATCATACTGTGTTTTACTTGAAACACCCATCGCAGCTGTATCAGGGTGAACACTAGACAATTTATTATCCAACATCAACTGATGCTCGGAAAGACTAAAAAAATGAGTTCCGTGGGATATTTTTAATATTTTCATATTAGTCATTTCCTAAAACATTCATACTATCATCATCAAAATCTTCATCGTGACGGTCTGGAAACATCATATCTAATTCACCTTCTTCATCATAAAAATCAAATTCCTGCTTGATTTCTTTCAATTCTTTTAAAAGTCGCTTATACGGCAATCTTTCATTATCGTTAAAGCACTGTTCGATAGCATCTTCTATTTTATTTTGTAAGTTGACTACATCTTGTTCTACATCATAATTTCCATTTTCTAATTCCTCCCTAAAATTGTGTAATTGTTCTGTGTAATTTTTCCAGTTTTCCATGTAAGTTTAGTTTTTTTGTTTAAATATGTTTTTTACCTATTCCTCTTAAAATTCTCCGCCTGCTCCAGCACATTCTTATACACTTCATCCTGCGTAATCGGCGGATAACCGAATTGATGAAGCTTCACAATGATTTCCATTTTCAATTGTGCTTTAATATCTTCCCTATCGCTCCAATCAGGAAATCTTGCGGTATCATCAACTATCTTTTTAATTTCTCGGGCGAGTTCCAGCATTTTGTCTTTGTCAAACTCAAAACCGTATTGCTTACAGACCATATCCAGAATATCGTAGAAAGCTTTCTCTTCGTAGTTAATGCCGAGATCTTCAAAAGATGCCATTTCGGTACGAAGTTTTAGGATCAGGTCTAGAATCTGTTCTGATGTATCAGCTTGGATGCCGTCGTAATCCAACAGGTCTGCTTCGCTGCGCTCGTTGTAGCTGTTGATGATTTTCTGAAGCCTTTCCGAAAATTCAATACCCTTTACTTTGTTTACTTTTTTGAAATCAGAAATGGCTTGTTTTAACAGGCGCTCGAGGATTTTGATCTTGGTATTCGGCAATTCAAGGGCATTGATTTTTTCGAGAAACTTATCGTTAAACAGATCAATTGCATTGGCCTTGTTGTCATCCAGTTTAAAGATTTCTTCCACACCTTCCGAGACAATGGCATCTTCTACCATTTTGCTCACCTTGGCATTCATCTGCGCGGTGTCGGGAGCTTCACCTTTGGTCAGCTTTACGACAATCGATTTGATGGCGAAGTAAAAATGAATCTCATCGGTTTCTTTATCATTAAAGATTTCCGAACCGCAGGTTAAGTTATAAGCTGCCTTTAGTTTTTTGGTCACATCTACAAAGAACTTTTCAGACTTTTCTGTAAGCAAAACCAATTCAGAGGCACGGTTCAGACAATGCAACTGTTCAACAGGCGAACCTTTAAAATAGTCGGTGGTATTAAACTGATAGAAAAACTGTCGAAGTAAATCCAACTGATCTCTCACGATAATGACCGCTTTGTCAAGGTCTTCAAAATCATCGGCTGCAGTGGTATTGTTGAATAAGCCCAAAGCGTGATTCAGGTTTTTTTTGATGCCGATGTAATCGACCACCAGACCTTTATCCTTGCCTTCAAATTTTCTGTTCACACGGGAAATCGTCTGAATCAGATTGTGCGTTTGCAAAGGTTTATCAATGTAAATCGTGTCCAAAAACGGTACATCAAAACCTGTGAGCCAAATATCGACTACGATGGCTATTTTAAAATTGGAATGAATCTGTTTAAACTGCCGATCCAGTTCCTTTCGGTCTTCTTTGTTGCCGAGCAGATTCCACAAACTTTCTTCGTCATCTTTGTTTCTGGTCATCACCATTTTGATGCGCTCGATGGGTTTTATTTCTTTCTGCTCTTTTTCGCTAAGGTTTTCTGCAATACTTTTTTCACTCCATTCCGGTCTTAGCCTGATGATTTCTTTATAAAGTTTATAGGCAATTTCACGTGAGGCACACACAAACATTACCTTTCCGGCAACGGTCGCTTTCTCCTCGATTCGTTTTTCATAATGCGTAATGAAATCTTGCGCAATCGCTTCAATTCTTCCAGGGTCGCCCAAAATCACTTCCATTCTGGCAATGGCTTTTTGGCTGGCTTCCACGTGGTATTCCGAAGCGCCTTCTGCTACAGCGTTTTGATAATACTGTTCAATTTCAACCACTTTGGTATGGTTCAGGTTAACCTTTGCAGCACGACCTTCATACACCAACCGAACCGTGATTTCATCCACCACCGATTCAAACATCGTGTACGAATCTACCACAGGACCAAACACGTCCAAGGTTTTATCGATAGGCGTTCCCGTAAATCCTACATACGTCGCATTGGGAAGAGAATCGTGAAGGTATTTGGCAAAACCATAAGATTTTTTCACACTATCTTCATCAATGCGGACTTTCAAATCCAGATTTACCTGCGAGCGGTGGGCTTCGTCGGAAATACAGATGATGTTGGTTCGGTCGCTCAAAATCTCACTATCCTCTGCAAATTTCTGAACAGTGGTCAGAAAAACACCGCCACTTTCCCTGCCCCGCAATCTTGTGAGAAGATCGGCTCTGGATTCTATGTTAATAATATTTTCATCGCCAATAAAATCCTTGGCATTGGTAAAATCTCTCGACAGCTGATCATCCAGATCGGTACGGTCAGAAATAATAATGATGGTCGGACTTGCCAACTGCGTGGAACGCATCAGCAGTCGCGACAGGTAAAGCATCGTATAACTTTTTCCGCAACCTGTTGCTCCGAAATAGGTTCCGCCTTTTCCGTCGCCTTCCGGTTTGCGGTGCTTCTGGATATTGTCGAAGAGCTTGTTGGCAGCATAATACTGCGGATAACGGCACAGGATTTTTTCTTCTTTTTTAGAGGTATCAGGAAACAGGATAAAGTGATGCAGAATATCACAAAGCCTTTGCTTGTTCAGCATTCCGTGGACAATGGATGTGGCGGTATGAATGCCCGTCAGAGCTTTCTTTTCTTCGCCTGTTATTTTATGCCAACCGTAGAAGAAATCGTACGGCGCAAACAGAGAACCTGCTTTGTTGTTCACACCGTCGCTGATGATGCAGAACGCATTGTATTTCATCAGTTCCGGAATATCTCTTCGGTAGCGGATGCTCAGTTGTTTGTAAGCATCATAAATCGTAATCTCTTCTTCTATCGTTGTTTTAAACTCAAAAACCACCACCGGAATCCCGTTGATATACAGAATCAAATCGGGAATGCGCAGTTCTTTTCCCTGAATCTCCAGCTGGTTTACAATCTTAAACCGGTTCGATGTCAAAAGACTGGTTGAATCTATATCGATGTAACGGATGTGCAAATCTTTTTTAGACGGATTGTTTCTCTTAAAAATCAGACCGTCTGCCAAGAGTTTGCCAATGTATTTGTTGCTGTCATACAGATTGGAAGCTGGTTGATAAGCCGGTTCATTGATAAGGGTTTCCAGTTCTATCGTTTCCAAATCAGGATAACGCGACAGCAGAAAATCACTCAAATCTTCCCGAATCAAAACCTCCTGATGCGATGCCCGAACTACGTCTTTGCCATTCACGTACTCATAGCCTTCTTCTTCCAGAAGATGGATGAATGATTTTTCTAATTGGGATTCGGTGTATTTCATGACAATTTCATTATCAAAGTTCAAGGTTACAATTCTTTATATAATTCCTAAATCTGTAGAAATGTCAGTTTTTAATTTAAATAGATGTGAATCTGCTCCACTATTAAAAATATCATAACCAAATATCATTTCATTTAATTTACTAATAGATATCCCTGTCTGTCTTGAAATCTCTAATATTTTTTGTTTATTGTATTTATCTGCGTTTTCTTTCAATCTCAAGACAACATCTAAATGTTCATTATATCTTCCTATGATTTTAAACTCTCTCATGTATTTTTGAATATCCTTTGATTCTTTACAATCATTCAATTTATAATCAATTTTATAGTTGCCCATTTCATTTACTAGACAAAACTTTAGAGCATGATCTAATTTATAACCAGTTGAGTTTGGAATTACACACTCTGGTAAAACATATTCACCTTTAAATTTAGTATTACATGAATAGCACACGGGAATCAAATTGTAAAGCGATATTTGAAATAATGGATATTTAGCCTTTGGTGTTATATGATCTAAAGTGTAATGGTTGTGGAATTGCGGCTTCAACTTTAGACTTTTAAAAGCATTTTCATATATTAAATACTTCTGGGTAAATTTATCAACTGTAAGTTGACTTCTATCTTTCAGAATATTTCTTGCTTTCTTTTCACCAATTCCATTCATTCTGATTAACTCGTTATAAGTAGAATTCAATAAAAAGTCATTAAAAGTAGAAAAATAAGAAAGACATTCTTTAAATGAATTAACATAGTCAATACCACAGTACGGACAAATTTTAAAGCTAAAATTTTCAGATATAAATTTTGAAATTACTGGTTGCAGCTGTGAATATTCTTTACCGAAAAAAACATCAAATAGAATACCTTTTCTAAACACTAAATAATATGATTTTGGTCTTAATTTCTTTATAAAAGAACTATGCATTTTTTCATTCATCTTCTCACTAGAACAAAGTAAAATTTCTTCTAATACTTGAGAATCGTTTATTCTCTTTACAGATAAATTAGCTTGAATCATTTTAACATAATTCTGTTCAACTTCTGCAAGAGTTTTACTCTTATCTTTTAAAATATATTTAAACTCTCTCATTTGAAATTAAATTTTTTAAGTTGAATATATTATTTTCAAGTATTGATTTAACAACAGGATCACCAATTAATTTAAATGTATTTTCATAGTCTCTTAGTTTTATAGAAATATCTTCCAAATCATCTATAGACTGATCTAATAAAGCCAATTTAGTTTTATAATAAAATTTCATAAATCTATTAATTATTGAATCTACATACGCCCCTTTACTTCCTGCATCGAGAAAAAATTCATCAGCTATTAGATCGTGAATATTTGCTCCAAACGAGTTAAATCCGTCTTTGTCTTTCAGTGGAATACCATCTTTCAATTTTAAAATATTTTGAGAAGGAATATCGGAAAGAATAAATGGTGAATGTGTTGAGAGAACTACATTAAAACTTAAGCCTTTATATTTCTGCTGACTTAACAAAACAATTAAGTTTCTGATGTATTCTCTCTGATATTCGGGATGATTGTATAGTTCTATTTCATCTAATATTATATTAATTTTTTGATATGACCTTAATTTAGATCCTTCTTTATTTTCTATTATAGAAAGTAAATTGTCAATATGGTAAGATATGGAAACTGTAGAATGTAGTAACTGCTGTTCTCCTGAACTTAAATACTTTAATTCGAACGGTGCATTAGCGTTGCTTTTTTTAAACTTAAAAATAGGCTCGAGAAAGGCATTAGGTATTTCTTCAATTGATAGATTTTTACTTTTCGACAAATATTCCTTTTTGACTGTAAAATAAATTACTTGTGTATCATCGTGTACTGAAAAATTTTTCTTATCAGTTACTACCAGATTATCAAAAAAATTAGATTCTTGCATATTTAAAACTTGTCTAAGTTTTAATGTTATATGACTAAAATCTGTAGCTAGTTTATCTAACAATAATTTAATCAATCTATGCTTAATCTCTTTACTATTTAACAACTCATTGAATTTATTTAAAAAATTATTTATAGAATCGTATATCGAAATGTAATTATTTGTATCAATATTATTAATATAATTATCTTCATATAAGTCATTAATAAATGATGCTTCATAAAATCTGTAAAAATATTTTAGTAGTGATTTTTCAATTATTTTTAATTCGTCTATATCAAAATCAGATCTTTTTTTCGCATCTTCAATTATCTTTACAACATTTAGTTTTTCGTCAACTAAAAATAATTTAAAATACTGATTGACAAACAATTGTCTCAAAGTAGCATTAGATTTTAAATCACCGATATTTACTTTTATAAAAATATTCTCAAAGACTTTATAATTTTTATAGCTGTGAACTATTTTAATAATTTTTTTAAAAACATATAAATTACTCAAATCCATCCAGATACGGAAAGAATTTTCATTATCCAAGAAACTAAATCTACTATACACATATCTGAAATCTCTAAATATGATATCCTTTTTAAAGACAGTATATAATTTGTCAAAAAAAAATTTGATCTTATATTCGTTGACTGATTCAAATGTATTTACAATAGTTTCAATCTCTGTATGTTCACTTCTTAGGTATAATTTGAGATTTTTGTTGATATCTAATTTAAATAGCAATTCATCTACTGAAATATCTTTTATCAAATTGGATGTATTAAAATCATTAGACTCTCTAGGAGTAGAAAGAAATACTTTTAGAAGGCGTGAATTAGCCAATTCAAATTCTCGATTAATATTTATATTACCATCCTCTCTATATGGATTTAATACAATTGGTGTTTGATAACCGTCATTTTTTATAAAAAGCCTATCAAACCATTTATCTTCGTCCGAATTACTATTTAAACCATATATTGAATAATTTATAACAATATTATATATAGGGATTTGATAATCATCACCTTTATTAAAGGACTCTGAATTAGAATCTATTTCATACGTTTGATTTTCAGCATTATATTTATAACTTGTTTTTATGAAGTTATTTATATTATCCCATTCAATGCAATGAATTTCGTCATCTATTAAGTAATAAAATTCGAAATGAAATTCTTTTGAATCTATTTTTACTATGTCTGCACCACTTTCTAATAAGCCTTCAGTTCTTGAATATTCAAATAAAAAATAATAGAAAATTTCAAGTAATGAACTTTTTCCACTTCCGTTTTGACCGACTATTGCAGAAATACTAATATTTTCGCCATATAAATTACACGGTACAAGAGGATTAAATTTTATCCTTTCTATCTTACTGTATTTATTACTATTAAACACTTCATTTTTATCTCTATCGAGATATCTGTATTCATTATAAAATTGATACATTACGTTTTCTTGGAGACCCTTCAATAAATCAGATGAAATATTTTTCAAAGGACGGATAGCTAATAATTTAAATTCTCTATAATTCTCTAATTTATTCATAATTTCAGTTTTCACTGGTTTTAGTTTTAAGTTTTAAGCACATGACCTCCGAGCAAGTCCCAAAATCATAATTTTACAATCTAATCTATTGACGACATTTTTATTGATTATCTTTGGTTATCCAGATATAATATTTTCCCTATGATTCTTTAATAATTTAGTGAAAATAGCTATATTTGTTCGACTTCTGCAAATAGCACTTTTAGTTGATCGGATATTAACCAAAAAGTTTAAATGCTATGAAGTGCATTAGTTGCGCAGGTTTTAAACCTGTATTTGTGAGAGCATATACAAGGATTCGATTAGGAAGACTTGAAAATGTAACTCAACATTGTCGTTCTTTACCTTACCAAGGTTGATTACAACTATCTAAGAAGTGAGTTTATAACTCACTTCTTTTATTTAAAACAAATTCTCTCATTAAATTTACAGATTCTTCCAACTGCATCGATGTAAATCTTGTATTATGTTGATTTTCTGGATGATGAATCTGATGTCTGATATATTCTGTGAGAATTTTTCTTTCTGGAATTTGGTTGTTTCCTCTCAGTCTAATGTAATCTATTTCAACTTTATTTAATTTATAATCAGTCAACCAACTTTCGGCTTCAATAAATCCATATAATTCATTATGATATTCATCTGTCAAATCTTTAAAAGCAATAAAGTTTATTTCGTTCAAAGAAGGATATGGTAACTGACTCGGTAAAACCTCTGAAATAGATTTATTCCCTTGATTATCTTTATTAATTAATCTCAGATTTTCAAACTCCAAACCTTTAACAACTATTGAGCTGTGAGTTGTTAGCAATACTTGAGTGTTATTTGCTTGTGATAATTCTTTGAACGCCTTAACAAGTAACCTCTGATGATCAATATGCTGCGAAGTCTCAGGTTCTTCAATTGCGTAAATTATTGATTGGGAGTTTCCAGATTCTAGTCTCCTTTCAGCTTCAGCTCTAAAAAAGTTTAATAAAATTAATCTTTTTACACCACTACCTCTTTTATTAATTGGAATATTCTCATCGCCAGAAATAGAAACATTTTTAAAAACATCTACCCATTTTAATGCACTTGCTGTCGGTATAATTGGATTTAATGAATTCGCTATATCAGGATTCATTTCTCTTAATTTAGCTAGAGTAGCATCAGAAACAGCATTTAAATGAGGTGAAACACGAGCTGCGATGTCCTCGAACATTGCAATAACTTCCTGATCTGCTAAAATTTGAGAAACAGCTTTTTTCAATGGATCTTGCACTTCACTATCGTTATCGCTATTTTTTCTATCAGATTGGAAAAGACAATAAAGAGGAAGGTATGTCTGTATTTTCTCCCAAATATTTTTAGCATCTTCTTTAGATGTATCTATTTCTATTTCTTGTAATTGCAAATCCCCTTGATAATGATTCCAAATTGCGCTGCGCATTACTGCATTAATTGTTAGATTATCACATTCAATTGATTCATCTTTGATTATCTTCTTATATTCTGTTATTTTCTTCAATAACAAATCTGAACATTTTGCATTTGTTGGATGATTTGATTTAATAAAAACCTTTGCAGTTCCAGCGTTAGGATACTTTTTAATAATTTCTAATCTACCATCAGAATTCAAAAGATATTCATTTTCAAATGTCGTAGGATTAGTAGCATCAATAGTAATTGAATCGGGTAATTCTGTAAATACAGCTGTGATAAAAATATCTTTATCACCTTCTTCTAAAGAAGCTTTATTGATATCATCTTTATCTAATTTAACAACAAAATCCCCCTTTCCATCATGAAAAAAAATATCTAATGCTTCTAATACAGTTGATTTTCCGATATCGTTTCGTCCAACAAAAACTGTTAAATCGTCTATTTTGATTTCTGTTTCTTCTTTGTAGCTTCTGAAGTTTTTAAGTTTGATTGAATGTAAGTTCATAATATAAATTTTTATAGTTATTAGTTTTAGTTTTTTATTTAAGCAATCATTTCCTCCCCAACCGCTAACCGCGACAACAACAAACTTTGCAGTTGTATGAGTTTTTGGTTTTGTTCTGTTATATTTTCTATCTGCTTGAATAGTTTTTTTATAAGATTTTCAAAATTTATGTAAATGATATTTTCATTCATTTTCAAAACATCAATATCATTTAAAATTCCTTGTGTTAAAAGTGGATGGCTACTTCCTTCGCTTTTAGAATTAAGATTTAAACTTTTAAGTAATAAGTAATCAAAATATATAGTGTCATTTTTTGAAATTCCAGCCAAAGCGTTATCACTAATCCATACTTTACTATCGTTATAATATACTGAACCACAATAAGCTCCTACACGGCCAATAATATTTAATCTTTCATAATTATTTTGATTCACATATTCAATAATCCCATTACCTCCATAAACAGGAATATTTCCATTACCATTTGGCTTCATTTTGCCGTTTTTAATTAAAACAAAATCTTTGAGCTTACCAACTTCCGATCCCTCCGGAATCTCCTTCGCAAGCTCTTCATTCCAAACCATTTTACCGCCAGAAGATTTGTAAGGTTTTCCCGCTTCATTTGGAAACTCAAAATCCACAAACCAATGTTTATACAAAGCCTGCGCAGTAGCTTCCAACTTTTCGCAAATCTGCTCGTTGACTTTTATTTTGTTGGTTATGCTTTCGTACTGCGCAACAATTTGTCGCTGTTCTTCAATCGTTGGGATAGGTAATTCAACCTCACACATATCTTTCCAATCAAAAACCTCTCTAACGCTTCCAATAGAATGGTATCTCGCATATCGATCAAATTCTGGTCGTGAGAACCACATCATCAAATAATCAGGAGAAAGTTCATTTTCATCAATAATTTTAAAACTGGTATATGCCTGAGAAATCATAGCCTTATCAAAATCTTTTAATAATGCTATTCCTATTTTATCGCCTCGCCTTGATGTATCTGCTATATAAACGAAGTTATTTTTCTCAATCAGTTTATATTTTGACATATCGGATCCAATTGTATTGGCTATCGATGTGATAAATCTTTTTTGCACAGAAACTCCTAATAGTGGAGCATCTGATAAATCCCTATTCCGATTATCTATTAATTTAATATATTTTCCTAGTTTTTTATAACTCATATCCCAAGGTTTTAAAAACATTGGAAACCTCTTCTTTCAATTGGCTTTCCTGCTGAAACAGATCTTTCAAATCAGTCTGCAAACTTTGCATCTGCTCATCATAATCCAAACTTTCATCACGATTTACAAATTCAATATATTTACTCGGCACCAAAGAATAATCTTTTTTACGGATCTCTTCCAGGCTGGCACTGTAAGAATATTCAGGAATATCCTGATAACCACCCTGTCCTTCAGACACTCCTCCAATTGAGGGGAATTGTTGCCAATTGTGATAATGAGTGGCTATCGCAGTAATTTCTTCTTCGCCAAACTGAATGAATTTCTTTTCAAACGGTTCACCTTTCTGACGCAGATCCATAAACAGAACTTCGCCTTTTCGGTTACGGTAATTTTTAATGCCGTCATTCACTTCAAAAGTTCTTTCATTTTTATTGCGGTTCAGAATCCAAAGCGTCACTGAAATATCGGTAGAATAAAACATTGCTCGTGGTAAAATCACAACCGCTTCCACCAAATCATTTTCAATAATCTGCTTCCTGATTTTATATTCTTCACCACCACCGCTCAAAGCACCGTTTGCCAAAATAAATCCGGCAACGCCATTCTGAGAAAGTTTGGAGATCATATTCAGAATCCACGCATAATTGGCATTGGATTTCGGTGGCAATTCATAGCCTGCCCATCTTGGGTCGGTCGTCAGTTAGCTGTCCGCACGCCAGTCTTTTAAATTAAAAGGTGGGTTTGCCATAATGTAGTCGGCTTTCAGATCTTTGTGCTGGTCGTTGCTAAAAGTATCAGCCGCTTTGTTCCCCAGATTAGAAGAAATCCCACGGATGGCGAGATTCATCTTGGCGAGTTTATAAGTTGCATTAGTCAACTCCTGCCCGTAGATAGAAATATCTTTTTTGTTTCCCTTATGATTTTCAATAAACTTCAGCGACTGTACAAACATCCCGCCCGAACCACAGGAAGGATCATAGATTTTCCCTTTGTAAGGCTCTATCATTTCAGCGATGAGGTTGACGATAGACTTTGGCGTGTAGAATTCTCCTTTTCCTTTCCCTTCGGCAATGGCAAATTTGCTCAGGAAATATTCATATACACGACCCACAATATCGTGGGCTTCGTCTTTCAGGGTATCAATATTGTTGATAGTATCCAGCAAAGCCGAGAACTTAGACTGATCCAGCCCAAGACGGGAAAAATAATTATCGGGCAAAGCGCATTCGAGAGATTTGTTGGTGCGCTCAATGGTTTTCAGAGCAGAATCTACAATCAATGTAATGTTTTCCTGTTTGGCGTTTTCCATAATGAAAGTCCACCTTGTTTCTTCAGGAAGGTAGAAAACATTTTGTAATTGATAAAATACAGGATTTTCAAGAAAATCTCCTTTTCCATCATCAATGAGTTCCTGTCTTCGTCTCAAGAATTTGTCATTCGCAAACTTGAGGAAGATCAGACTCAACACCACGTGTTTGTATTCGGAAGGCTCCACAGAACCTCTTAATTTATTGGCAGAATCCCAGAGGATTTCTTCGGTACTTTTAGTTTTTGCAGCTGTTTTCGTTGCCATTTAAATCTTTCTATATAGTTTAAAAACAGATTCTTTATATATCTGTTTTACATTCATTACTTTTATGATTATTTGGAATCTTTCCACCAACCGACCCACTCTTCAAAATAAGCGTGCAGAGAATCAGAATTGTCATAATAATATTTGACAGGCTCATTCGGAAAAGAATGCAGTTTGGTCTCATTCGTTTCTGGATCGGTAAAAGGAATGATGAGATTGTTTAATTCAAACACGAGGTTTCCACCTATATCATGATATTCCATGGAAATAGATTTGACAGTGCTAAGGTCAATATCAAAAGTTCCATTATAAGTAATCATTAAGTCAATAGTTTTTTCAATTCCAAATATAACCAAAAAACATTATCAATGTAATAAGGAAAACCGTAAAATCAATAACATAGCTTTAAAAACCTAACCAGATTAAAATAAATATCTACTGAAACCCTTTATCGAAAAGCAACTCAAATAAATTAATCATAAATTTTAAAAATTTTACCCAAAAAAATTTGGTGAATTAAAATATTTATTAATTTTATCTCAACAAAAAACATAATTAATGAAAAAAAAATTACAGTCAGAAGACGCAAAAAAGATTGCGCTTTCCAGTTTAGCTTATCAGCATCCAATCAATCTGTCAGACATAGATCTTACCAAAGATGTCTACACAGATAAGGAAGTAGAGAAAATCTTTGGGATCTCGTACAGAACCCTTTGCAACCACAGGAAAAAAGGATTAATCTCCTATTTTAAGATGGGCAGCAAAACCTTGTATCTCAAACCCATCCTGATGATGGACATTCTCAGGATCTACAATGATTAAAATTTAATTTACCACAAAACCTAGCAGGCTCTCCAGCCTGCTTTTTTATGCTCTTATATTATTTAAAATCCAACACTAAATAACCACCAACTGCTCCCCAACTTTACCAATTCCCCATAGTTAAAAGCTGGAATAATTAAAATAATTCCCAAATCAATTTTCCGCTCCTCAAAATTAAAGCAAAGAAATACTCTCTGACTAACCCACCATTCCAAAAATTCCTCTCTCTCAAAATCAAAACAAAAAATCCGTCCTGAAATAAAAAAAAACAATCCGCTCTACACCAACACCAAACACCCATCGCCCATCATAAATAATCCATCAACCATCAACCAATCGAACAGTCATCGAACAGTGGATACCCAAAGGATATGCAAAAGATACTGAAAGGATATACAAAGGATATACAGACATCAAAGAAAGTTGCTTTACAACCTAGTGCGCGTCAAAGAATTGGTGCAGAAGTCTGCAATTGATGTCATTTTAGTGCAAATTTTGTCAATGAAAAGGAATTGTTCGGCATTGTTTTGCAAAGTCGGTCACATAACGCTGGAGGTCCATATTTTGCCTCAACTTTACATCAATAAACCCCGAAAAATTAAGATCATGGGAAAATTGTATGATTCACTACTTTCAGGCACCTCAGGACGCACAGGACGTATCGTGGTAGCCAATGTTTATGGCAACGAGTTCACAAAGATCCGGCCAAGAAAAAGAACCAAAGCTCCTACGCCGAAACAGAAACTGATTCAGGACAGGATGAGCAGCTGCGCCACGTTTATGCAGTCATACCGGAATTATGCCTGTAATTATTTTGGAAACCGGATTGGGATGAAGTCGCCTTATAATTTGGCAATGACCAACCTGATGAGCAATTTCAACATCGATTATGTCACCTCGACCATTACGCCCAACTATCCGGGTATCTTCTTCTCCAAAGGCAATCTGCTGTCAGCCATCGGCAATCCGCCCACGCTACCGACCGCAGAAACATTGGAAGTCTCCTGGCAGAATAACTCTGGAGGCAACGTCCTGAGAGATGGTGATCTTGCTCAGATCCTGATTGCCGCAGATGATGACCTCCACACTTTGTTTATTGAGAATGCTGCTAAAAGAGAAGATGCCAAATATGTTGTCACGCTTCCGATGCATCTCCAGGGCAAAAACCTTAACGTCTGGCTGGCCTTTAAAAATGAAGATGAGACCAATGCCTCCAACTCGCTTTATCTTGGAAGTATCTCTTAACAGAAAAAGCACAGATTGCTCTGTGCTTTTTTCATTTTTTTCTGATCAACTGAAGAAACTGATTAATTTATATCATACCGATAAAAACAGGCACATTTTAAAAGCTATTTTACAAACTCACTATTGATCCCCTCTACTCTTAATTGGCTCTGAAGCTCTTTAATGTAACAACTCACTTGTGATTCCGTTTCTGAAGTGAGTGTAAATCTGGTACTAAAAATTGTTCTCCGGCCAGCCTTCCCATTTTTCCGAATAACCTGCATCTCGCCAGTGTAGCTGCCCACTTTGTAATGCCCTGTCACAACCCTGAAAATGACCTTATCAATATCCGAGATTTTGTACTTGGTAAACATCAGATTGTTCATAATCAGATAATCACCTTTGATGAGGAACGGATCTATCTTTTTGTTCCTGAAGAAAAGCGAAATAAGAAAAACCAGTCCAAAGATGCCAAAGATCAGCCAGTAAGATTGCCACCAGTCATTTTTATAAGATGTCGTTGCCGTACAGACCGTTTTGCCCGCTGCATCAGCTAAATGACCGGAGCTTTCAAGCTTACGAAGGTCATCGGAGCTGATAGTGGCCGGATTCAATAATTTCTTTAGCGTCTCAATATCATTGATCTCATAAACAGCTGTAGACATCAGCTGTGAACTGCCCATATCATCAAAATAAAAATACCTGTTACCGGATTGCCAAACACCGCCAAACGGATGATTATCATTGCTAACTTTTCGAAGACTGGATGCCGGTATATTTTCCAGTTCCATAAGATGGGTGGTCCGGCCCCGTAATCCGCTTTTACGTGCCCAATTTTCACTGGCTTTTAGAAAAAACACCTTGTTTCCGCTGCTGAAAATATCCGGTGCAATCTCCTGAAATTGATTCCCTGGAAAAGGGTTCTCTCCTGCCCGCTCCACTTTTTCATCTTCGGTATTATAAAAATAAAGTCCGTCTTTTGAAGTAAACAACGCCTGATTGGCGTGTTTCAGGTTTAAGCTAATCAGCTTGTAAGGTGCTTTGGTTTCATCAAAAGAACGCCCGTCTGCATATACCATTCCTTTTTGAGGATCTATCAGAAGAGCAGTCCGGGACGGTAGATCCGCTTCAATTCCGGCCACATAAATATTTGAATTGTAAGTCAAGGGCAGCAATTGGTTTTGAAAATACACACGCTTGCCATCTGTCAGGTATTCGTTACTGTCTCTGACATCCCTGTCCCAGTATTTAATTTTTACCGGACGAATTTGTTTTGGATCAGCTTCGGGCAGTTCAGTTCCTTCGTAGAAAACCTGCTTGTCATTTACCGCCAGTGCAAAGCCCGGTCTCGATTGATATACTTTATTTTTCGGAAGTTCACGAAACGGATACCAATAATTCTGTGGTTTGTCCGCCAGTCCCATACTCTGCCCTGCTAATTGAACTATAAATCCAATGGCACTAAGTGAGTCATTCTTTTCTGAGTTCCTGGCACAATAATAAGTGGTTGTACCATCGGTGTAATAGTTGTTGCCAAGCGCTTTTAGATGATTTGGATTAAGACCTTCCAAAATGATATTTCCGGCATAAACATTCTGATTATCATAACCAATGTGCGCATCATTAAAACTATCGGGAATTATTTTAAAGGAATCAGGATCAGCCCCTTTCACTTCATAGTAACCATTGCTGGGAACCAACGCATATACTTTGCCATCATAGACGGAAAACACGTCATTGAGTTCTCTGGTTTCGGTATTGTAACTGATAGAATCTTCTTTGCCGGACAACGAAATAAAGATCAGACCAAAGCTGATCGCAAACATTAGAATGAAAAAACCATAGACGAAGAACCGGTATTTATACATCATAATTTAATCCATTAATCTAAATATTAATGCCCGGTAAATACTAAAATAAATATCAAGCCAAACCTGTATATACCAATAGGCTTCACCTGCGGCTACTGATATTAAAACTTTTGGGTCGGCTGCAGTACAATGACATATTATGGTGTCTTAGCGTAACCCAAGCCATTTTATTTTAAAATCTCTTCGATCTTGAGATACTGTAACAGCATAATCGTCTTCGCATCTTTGATTTCGCTGCTCTTTATCATTTCCAAAGCATCAGAGAATTTGTATTCCAGGACTTCGATGTTTTCCGCTTCTTCTTCAAGGCCGCCGCCATCACTCACTTTCATCTCTTTGGAATATTCTGCAACAAAGAAATACAGGATTTCTGTCACAGAACCCGGCGACATATAAGCTTCAAAGACTTTCTTCACATCTTTAATCTGATAACCGGTTTCCTCTTCCGTTTCTCTTCGGATGCAGTCCTCGGCATTATCCTGATCCAACAGTCCGGCGCATGCCTCTATCATCATTCCATCTGTATTGCCATTCACATAAGTGGGGATGCGGAATTGTCTGGTAAGGATTACAGTCTGAGATTCTTTATTGTAAAGCAGAATGGTGGCACCATTGCCGCGGTCATAGGCTTCTCTGCTTTGGGTTTGCAGGGTTCCATCTTTTTGAAGGTATTCGTAAGTAATCTTTCTAAGGACGTACCAATTATCGGACAGGATCTCCGTGTTTGTAATCTTGAAGTTTTTCATAGTTTTTTAAAATTAATGATCAATAAGTTCTTTATCCAACATACTAACGGTAATCTACAGATAATCATATAAACACTTCTACAGATTGGCAAACCAATCCCAAGTCTGATTAGTCTGAGGTTCTCGAAGACTATGCAAAACTTAATGATTAATAAGTACTAAGATAATTTCGGTAGCTAAGCATAATCAATGAAAACTCTTCAAAATCTCCCTTGTCAGTCTGAGGCTCTCGAAGACCATGAAAAACTCTATGACTGAGCGTAGCCGAAACCAACCGATGAAAAAGATTCACTATCTTTAAGGAAATCAAAACCAACTGCTATTGAAAAAGATATTATTCATAAGTTTATTGATCATTCAAATACCGGTGTTTGCTCAAAGTAAAATTTCCGAGGATAATTATAACGTGCAGGTACGTGAAGAACAGGACGACCTGAATCAGGATGGCTTGGCAGACAAAGTGATCATCAGTATGGATACAGCCAATATTACAAGACCATTGAAATTAGAAATCTATTTTAATGAAAAGAATTCTAAATTTAAATTAATAGCTTCTTCCACAAAACTTTTTGCTTCTCAATATCATAAAGACGGCACATATGCAGGCAATGTGATCCCGGATGCCATGATTGAAGATGGAACGCTCAATATCTTAACCGAAAGAAACGGAAACCATTCAGATCATTGTTTCAAATTTCAGAATGGGAATTTTGAACTGATTCGGTACTTCAATGTGATCTGGGACGGGAAGAATACGACGACGGAGACCATATTTGATTTTGTTTCTGGCATTTATATTGTTCAGTCTCAGGAATTAGGTTCGGAAAAAATTACTGTAAAGCAAAAGAAGAAAATCACAGTAAAACCTTTGCCTAAAATCCAGGACTTTGTTCCATTTGAGAATCAACTATATTAAAACAAAGAATCAGGTATTAATTCAAAAAGATGTGACGATGAAAAAACAACTGACTTTCCTTTTATTCATAATCATTTGCAGCAATATCTATTCACAGGCAAAAAATGACGTGCTGCTGACCAAAGTTCTGAACCAACTGAACATTAATAAAAAAGATATCCGCGAGGCATTATTTCGGGAAAAAGTACTTCCCAATAAAAAATCCAACATCTTGATGGTTATCCCAAAATACAGAGTAGATCAAACCGACGAATACGGACATGATTTTTTTGAGTTTGATGCCTATATCGTGATTGCAGATAATACCACAGGAAAGATCCTTCACAAGTACGTTGAAGAAAACGCATGGACTTCTGATGCAATGGTTCTGTCAGACATTACAATCGACACAGGCATTTATCAGCTTAATACGGAAAACCGTGCATTTGGAATCCGGGTTGACTACGAGGGCAGCAGTCGTCCAAACCCATACCATCCAACCACACTTTCACTGTTTATTATTCAGAACAACAGCATCAAACGAATCTTAAAAAATTATCCTATAGCCGAATTTCACGGAGAGTGGGACACCAATTGTGCCGGAGAATTTGAAGATGTGAAAGGTTTTGTTTCCATCGATAAAAATAAAACCAACGGCCTAAGCAATCTCATCATCAAGAATACAATCGTACAGACCAAAAACATCCCAACCAAAGATGACTGTGTAGAAAAGAAAAGCACTAAACTAAGCACAGTCATCCTGAAATACAATGGCAAAGAATATAAATAGTTAACCATAACAACATTTCATCTGCCAATTCCACCGACCCTTTTTGCCCATTCACCGAAAAACCCATTATTTTCATAAGATTCCTGCAGACCTTTACACAAGAATTAGAGCAACAACGCTCTGAAACTTAAAATCTCAATATTATGAAAACAAACATCGGACTTACAGAGCAAAACACAGAAGCAGTAGCAGAACAATTGGCAAAATTATTAGCTGACGAAACGGTACTTTACATCAAAACAAGAAATGCCCACTGGAACGTGACCGGCGACAACTTTCACGCGAACCACATTTTCTTCGAAGAACAGTACAAACAGCTGGACGAGTTGATTGACAGTGTTGCAGAACGTCTCAGAAAAATAGGGCATTACGCACCTGCCACAATGAAAATCTATCTTGAACTGACGCATCTTACAGAATACAGCGAGAGAACCAATGACGGATTGGGCTTTATGAAAGATTTACTAAAAGACCACGAAAGCATCATCGATTTTCTAAGAGGAAATGTGACGCCTTTTGCTGAAAAATACAAAGATTACGGTTCCAGCGACTTCATCACAAGCCTGATAGAAACGCACGAAGAAATGGCTTGGATGATACGTTCTTACTTCAGAAATTAAAGAAAATAAGAAAAGGAATAATTATATTTGTGTCAACCATAATAAACTATCCCTATGAAAGCCCTGATTGTTGATGACAACGATATCGCAAGAACCACGCTCGCACACTTGGCAAAACAAGTTCCGAATCTGACGATTGTCAACGAATATTCCAACGCGATTGAGGCTTACAATCATTTGCAGAACAATCAGGTAGATTTGATATTTTTGGATATCGAAATGCCGGAAATGACCGGAATCGAACTCACAAAAAACCTTGCAGGGAAAGACATTATCATCATTTTCACCTCATCCAACAAAGATTATGCACTCGAAGCTTTCGAACTGAATATTGCAGATTACATCCTGAAACCCGTGATGCCTGCGAGATTTTTACAGGCAGTCAGCAAAGCGCAATCGATTTTGGAAAGCAGAAAAGAAGATGTGGAAGTGACCAAAGATGAGTTCCTTTTTGTAAGAGATTCCAATATCACAAGGCGTTTGAAGCTCGACGATATTTTTTACGCCGAAGCAATGGGCGATTATGTAAAGTTTTACACAAGGGAAAAAATGTTCGCCATCCACGGCAAAATGAAAACGGCGGAAGAACGTCTCCCGAAAGACCATTTCATCAGAGTTCATCGGTCGTACATCGTTTCTATCGGCAAGATAGATACCCTTCAGGACGGCGGAATTATGATAAACGGAAAATTCATACCTGTTGCTGATGCTTACAGAAAGGCACTCAATACGAGAATGAATGTTTTCTAAAATTTTTATTTGGGCAGCTTAATACGCCTTCCGCTCCCAATCTTTTTGCCCACGCTTTTCCAGCTACAAAAAATGAGCTCCGTTCCTTTAGATTTGTAATAATAAAATATGATTGGGAAAATATTAAATTTAGAAAGAGAAAAGCAT